>JBCCWS010000070.1 GCA_039193195.1 Pseudomonadota bacterium | reverse complement strand
CTGCATGAGCGACCCCAACACTCGGAAAACGCCGGCCTCAACCCTGAGAACGCCTCACAGGCACTCGCTCAGCTGCGGTCAACGCCCTACGATCTCATCTCAGGGGCTCAACGCCACACCTCATGAATAAAGCAGGCTAGGCGCTTCGTGTCGACCTCTCTGCTCCCCACCTCGATCGAGAATGCCAAAGGGCGAAGAGACCCACCAAACCCAGGAGGGCGCCGGCGGGCTCGGCCACCGTCTGGGGTGCTGCCACGATGAAGCCGGATACCAGACTTCGATTCGTCACGATTCCGAAGCACGCGGGCGTGCCTGCGCAAGTCCCCTCGAAACTAAATCCCGTGCCACCGGGCACGTCCACCGCCGGGAGCAAGGCGATGGTTCCGCCGGCGTCCGTCATGTTGGTGGACAGTTCGAGAGCGAGCACACTGAGGCCATTCACGGCTACTGCATCTGCGGCGAAGCTCAGTAGATCCGGTCCGCCACTACTTTCAGGGTTCGTCGCGATGTACGTATCCTGTGCTGTGGTGATGTCAATGTTGAAGAACTCTTCGCTAGCCGCATCAAACGCAAAGGATCCGGAGGCAGTGCCTCCATCGGAGAAGATAACGTCCTGGAGTGTCCAGGTGATGGGCATGGCGTTGGCGGTTGTTGCAACCAATAGCGCAGCCAGTGCGGCGCAGCTGAGACGTAGGTTGGTGTTCATTAGGGTCTCCGGTGATCTAGTGAGTTCGGGCAGTGGATGGCTTAGGCGCTCGTTTCGCGTTGACGGCTCGCTAGAGCTCTTCCCGGTGCGGCCCTAAGCAACATGGTCGCGCCGAGGCCGAGGAGGGCGAGGCTGGAGGGTTCGGGCACCGCGGTCGCAGCGCCCACGACAATCTCCCATCGCCAATTCGAGAAGGCATTGGGCACGCCGCCGCTGTGCGCGAGGCGAAACCGGTAGGTGCCAGCGACGTCGTACGGGCTGCTCAGTACCCGAGCCACACTGTCTTCATCAATGAAGTCGGATAGGAAGAGATTGCCGGTTGGTCCGGCGACCGAGTACGAGACACTTGTGGGGTTGCGTCCCCCGTCGCGATGATCGCTGATGATCAGTGCGATCGAGTGGATCTGCAGTCCCACGCTTAGAGATAGGAAGAGCGTATCGTCATCGCTCTCGAAGAGACTCCCGCTCGCAGTGTTCAGGCCGACGTCGAGGTTCCCCAGATCTTCGAAGTCCAGCACGTCTCCGTTCTCGGTGAAGTCGATCGGGGCGGCGGCTGCGGTACCGACGATCATCGCGACGGTCATCAGGAGTGAGGTGAGTAGGTTATTCATGTTGTTCTCTCAAAGCGGAGGGTCTAATGGTGATGGTGTTGGCGGCGAGACTCGCTCGGGATCGCGCATCCAAGCGGTTCCTCTTCGACGCCCAAATTGCTCGCTTCGCAGACGGCGACCCCATCCGGTGGTGTCGCCTCACCCACGTTTAGGATCGGTGGCCAGGTGGCCTGCCCTTCATCCCCGCTGCATTCAGTGAAGTCGGGTTGCCCAAGGGAGCACTGTGCGGGAAGTGACGCTGAGGGTTCGTGGGGACCATGAAGTGGTGCTTGAACTTGCACGTGCGCGAGTTGCCGTTCAGCAGCCGATTGAGCCCGCAAGCTTGCGTGGGTAGGGACAAGCTGCTGATGTGTGCGACGCACTGTGCTTTGGGGCGCTTGTGCCGGCGCGCCGTTGCCGGCGCCCCGCACGCGCCAGTAGACGCACGCTGGGCACGATTCGTTTTCGCCACAGCAGCGCCCGGCCGCGGTACACCCGTGGGGCTTGGATACGGCACTGGCAACGCTCGCTGGGGGCATCGAAGCCTGCCCCGCCCCGATGGGCAACGGAGCCGTCGCCCGACGGAACCGGTCAGTCATATGGGCAATCGTGTGGTGGAGTGCGCTGAAGTGCGCCGCCAGCAAGCGCGTGAGTGTGGGGTGCCTGAGTGTGGTCACGTGGATCGTCCTTGGTCGTGGTCTCGTGCTTCGATGACAGGGACGGCAGGCACGCGTTGGTGCTCCGCCAGCGACGTAGCGCGCTTGGCATTCCGGTCCCTTATCCCCCTTCGTAGTGAGGCGGCAAAACCCTTCACGGGATGGACTGGCGATTTTCGGGCGGTGGAGTGAGGGTCTATTGCGAGGGGCTGACGGTGCCGAGGCGGGCCAGGTAAGGACGGGCCATATCGGGTTTGCGCCACGCCTGATATAGGTTGACGAGGCGCTGTACCGTCGCGTCGGCGCAGCCGGGGGAGAAGCAGGTTGCGTCCAGCGTTTCGAGGCTTGGGCGAAGCAACGACTCCGCTTCGGCGAAGCGGCCCTCGGCCGTGCGCAGGGCGCCGAGCGGGCTCGCAATCACCGCCACCTGCAGGTGGTCATCGCCGAAGCGTTCACGACGGATGGCTAGCGCAGACTCCAGCAGGGGAGCCGCTTCGGTGTATCGGCCCTCATCGAGAAGCAGGCTGCCGTAGCCGAGGAGCGCGAGGGTCTTTTGAGGATGGTCGGGCGGGAGGTTCGCCTCCATCCACTCGAGCACCTGGTCGTAGGCCGCCTCGGCGCGGGCGGTTTCGCCCCGATCGCGCATCACGTCCGCCAGGCTCAGGCGATCGCTGTAAGTGTTGATGTGGTTCTCGCCGAGCGCTTCCAGCTGAATGGCAAGCGCGTCGCGAAAGAGCGCCCCCGCTGCCTTGAGATCGCCCCGGTCGTGTTTCACCCTGGCCAGGTTGCGCAGGCCGGTGGCCACGCGCCAATGGTCATCCCCCAGGCGAGCGCGCTTGATGGCGAGCGATGCCTCCAGCGAGGTCTCCGCGTCGTCGTACTGCCCGAGTTCGCGCTGCACCAGTCCCAGGTTATGCAGGGCCGAGGCCACGCGCGGATGATCTGCGGGCAGCTGCGTCTCGTAGGCTCGAAGGGTGTTGCGAAACAGCGGCTGTGCCTCCAGGTAACGCCCCTGGCGCCACAGGATGAGGGCGTAGTTGTTCATGCTCACGGACAGCTCGGGGCTGCCGTCGGGATACGCCGCCCGACGGATGTCGAGGGCGCGCGCATAGTGCCCCTCAGCCGCGTCCAGGCGCCCCTGCTGTCGTAGCGACTCACCGAGCCCCGTGAACACATCGCTGGCGATGAGCTCATGTTCGAGGCCGAGCTGTTGGCATTGCTTGAGGGCCTCGTGAAACAGCGCTTCGGCTTGAGTGAAGCGCCCCATATTGCGGTGTACTTCGCCAAGGCCGTAGAGGCTCGCAACGATTTCCTGGTGGGGCGTCGGGTGAAGGCGCGAGGCCAGGGTCAGCGCCCGTTCACGCAGGGGCAGTGCCTGGTCGAATTCCCCCATGCTGGTGAACATCTGACCAACGGTTTGCAGCACGAGCAACTGCACTTCGGGCTCGTCCTCCAGCTCGACGACCCGGGACGCACGGCGCTCCATGAACTCGTTGACGGTGATCGCCTCGGTGCGCTCGGCCTGCGTGGAAAAGGGCGATGACGCCGTAAAGAGGTCGACGAGAAACGCCGAGACGCGCTCCGCCTTGCGCGCCTCGATTTGTGCCAGATTGCGCTCGGCGGTGACGCGCACCGTGTAGATCGCCACGAACCCAACCACCAGCAGCACCAGCACCGTGGAAAAGCCGAGGGACACGGGGTGGCGGGAAGCGAACTTTTGCGTTCGGTAGCGCAGGGTGTCAGGTCGGGCCGCTACGGGGTGTCCCTGGCGGTAGCGGCGCACGTCATCGAGAAGTTCTTGGCCGCTCGCGTAGCGTCGCTCCGGTTCCTTCGCCAGCGCCTTCATGACGATGGCGTCCAGCTCGCCAGCAATGCACCGACGCAGCTGGCGAGGTGTGGTCCTCCGCCGCGCCGCGAGTCGCTCCATGCTCGCGCCCGCGGGCGTTACCGATGCGCGCGTGGTCGTGACCGACGGGCGCACCGGAACTTCATCGACGATGCGGCGTTCCATGACGCCGAGAGAGTGACCACGCAGACGATAGGGTCGCTGTCCCGAGAGCAACTCATAGAGCAGCACACCCAGTTGATACACATCGGCAGGCGGCCCGATGGTCTGGCCCAAGATCTGTTCAGGCGCGGCGAAGTCTGGGGTCATGGGCGCTATCCCCGTCCGCGTGAGGGGCATCGACTCGTCTTCGTCCTCCGCCACCAGACGGGCGATCCCGAAGTCGAGTAACTTCGGCTCCCCTGTCGCGGTCACGAGAATGTTTGAGGGCTTCAGGTCGCGGTGCACGACGAGGTTGCGGTGCGCGTAAGCCACCGCCTCCAGCGCCTGCTCGAACAGGGCAAGGCGCTGTGTCACGGACAGCTGCTCGTCGTCGCAGTAGTCCGTGATCGGCTTGCCTTCGACGAGTTCCATCGCAAACCAGGGGGAGGTGTCGTCGGCGACGCCGGCATCTACGAGCGCCGCGATGCCGCTGTGCTGCAAGCGTGCCAGCACCCGGCGTTCGAGCATGAAACGCGAGCGAGCATCCTCGCTGGCGAGTCCGCCTGCCACCAGCTTGAGCGCCACGCGCTTGCCCACATCCGGGCGCTCCGCCAGGTACACGACGCCCATGCCGCCGCTACCGATCTTCTCTATTAGCGCGTAGGGTCCGATGGCACGGCCGACCATGGCGTCATCGGCGCTCGCCGGGTCCGGCAGCATCTCGGACAGCTGTCCGAGCGTGGCGTCGAAGAGCGAGCTCGACTCCGCATCGGCGCTCAGGAGCGCCATAACCTGCTTGTGTAGTGCCTCGTTTCCCGCGCTGACGCGCAGCAAAAACGCGCTGCGCTCATGCTCTGGCAGCTGCAGAGCGGCGTCGAAGAGCGAGAACACGCGCTCTTCCTCACCCCCGGTATTCACGCCGTTCCCTGTTCATAGCGACGCCTAAGTCACAACTTCGCAGTCATAGCGGCCATCAGCCAGGCCTTGGCCGACCGCCAGTCGCGCTCCACGCTCGAGAGCGAGACGCCCAAGGCTTGGGCTGTCTCCTCCGCCGTGAGGCCTCCAAAGAACCGATAGAGCACAACGTCCGCGCGACGAGGGTCGATGTGCTGTAGGCGCTCCAGCGCCTCGTCGAGGGCGATCAGTTGGGCGGGACGCACGGGGGCCGCATGAAGGTTCTCGTCGAGTGTCACTGGCGCATCGAAGCCCCCGCGCTTGTCCGCAAGTTGCTTGCGTGCCGCGTCTACCAGGATCTGCCGCATCGCCCGGGCCGCCGCGCGGAAGAAGTGTCGGCGGCTTTCCCATTTCATGCCTTTGGCGGGCACTAGCTTGAGGTAGGCCTCGTGCACGAGGGCTTCCGTGCTCAGCGTATCGCTTGCGCGGCCGCGGCGTACGAGGCTGGCGAGGCGCGACAACTCGCGGTAGACGTGCTGGAACAGGGTGCCGAGTACGGCCTCGTCGCCGTCCCCGGCGGCGTGGAGCAGGGAGGTGACGTCCGGTCCGTCGGTGGGGTCGGGCGGGGGCGGGCTGGTGAATGACATGGGGGCGGTCGGTAGGCGCTGCGGAAGTGGTAAGGATACGGGCAAAGGGGGATGGTCAGGTACCAGTGGGTGCTCGGCGCCGTGGCACGGGGGATAGTGCCTGGCCGTTGCGCCCGGTCGAAGAGCCAATCAGTGGGCCCCATCGCGGGAGGGCCCGCTCGGATACCCGAAACGCCTGGCGGTGGGCTACGTTTGCTCACTACCAGGGCCCACGCGGGTCGCTCCGTATCAATCCGCTTGAGATGTGCCAGTCAGGAAGTCTCGGTAGTAGTTGCCCATGATGCGCCTCAGGAGCCCATCGGGCACCGTTCGCCGGGCGATGCGAAACTCCGTCAAGTCCGTCTCATCATGAAGCTGCAGGAAAGCCGCGAAATCGGGTGTTGTCAGCATTCGCTTGCGAAGGATCTCTGATGCCCCGCTGATTGCCGAAACGCACACATCTATCGTGATCTGCGCTACTTCCCGTGAGAGATGATTCAGCGCCGCGCCATCGAAGCGGTCGTGGAGCCCATCAAGCGCTTTCTCCGCTGCGGCAAGCTGGCCGTGTACTTCTGTAGATCCTGAGAAGGAGAAGGTCTGGTATCCCTTGTAGCGAAGTTGCTCAATCCTGTAGCCAGAATGCGTGCCGTACGCGGTGCTCTCGGATTGAGCTTTCCGGAGCGCTTGCTGAAATCCATGCTCACAGGACACGCGGTAGTCCAACTGACTACCGTGTGGATCAAGCCATAGAAAGACCGCATATACCGGATCGTCTCCCTGCGACGTCGAGATCTCGTGAGCTACGCGTTTTAGGTCATCGGCGATCAGCCTCTCCAAGAGTGGGAAGTCAAGACTGCTCATGCACCGGAGGACTTCATTCCAAGGCAGTGGGTTTACGACGCGACACTCGCCAAGCAGATCGGCGTACTGCACGCGCAAACGTGACAACGCGGCAGCCTGACCAGGCGCCTCCAGCACGAGCGTTGTGTCGAGTTTCATGGAATGGGGATTGAGCCGGAGTGTCATGTTGCGGATCGGACAGACCGTCTCAAGCGCCGACACTAACTCGCGGAGTCGCTGGTCAGTGTTGCTGGTCAACGTGGTTCTCGCTCAGTCTCGGTGTTTCTAAGTGTGCTAATGCGTCGAACAACTTGCGTGGACGCTGGGCCGCCTGCATTGGATTTCTGGGCAGCAGGGCTGCCCAAGGGGCGTCGATCCACCCGCGAGGTGAGCGGTCTTCCACGGCCGACGCGCACTCACGGTCCTGCTCAGGAATGAGTTGATCGATGGCGCGTCTGCTCGGGCAGCGCTGTCTTGTCATTTGGCTCTCGCCCAGGTCATCACCTGCAGCCAGGCCAGGCGGCGCCGCCACTCGATACCGCGACGCCCAGACTGCGCTAGCAATAGCCAAGGTCATCAAGATCAAACTCTATCCTCTCGCGCCAACGACAGGCCTGCGGAACGGAGGGGTAGCGAAAGCGTTTGACGAGTTCGTAGGCGTTTCGATCGAACAGGCTCGTGTCCGAACTCAGCACGATGATCTGCTCTGGTACACCAGTGCGACTCACGGTGAATCCCACAGTCGCGCCGTAGCGCCCACAACCGCGGCTCCGAGTCAAACGCTGGATTGCATGGGCCGGCACCATCACCTCTAGCCCGGGCGCCGAGGTGGCCACCAGCGGCGACTTGCAGCGCGATACCTGGTGCGAGTTGGAATCCGCACCTCCGAACTCTCGGCTATCAGCAGCGACACGACCACTGACGCGGCGCCGGCAATTCGAGCGAGGCGGGACGCCCCCATGCGGGACCTCCCTACCACCCCGTATGCACCCAACCGTGATGTATCCACACTGTTGCAGCTACGGCAGATGCTAGCCAGCAGCTCGACGCGGTAAACCACCACGTTCGAGCTCGGCGAAAGAGCCAAAGCGAAGCGACCGAGACCACGCCAGCCAGGAGTGGGAGTTCGAGTGCACCGCTCGCCACCTTGTGGGTCGCTGGCAACCAGGACTCTTGGGCGAGGACGAGCCAGATGGCGGCGGGACCAACGATGAACGGAAGGGCGCCGCCGCTCAGATGTAGGCGCCGTCCAACAAGCTGATGACACAGCACGAAGAGGCCGAGAATCCACAGCGCGACGATCAAGTAAGCACAAGCAAATCCCGCGATTGTGCTGGGGTAGAACACTGGGAAGCCCGCTGGATCCGGGTCCGCCCACGGCGGTGATGTCGGCAGCCGGCGGATCAGGACGCAAGCGCTAGCTGCCAAGATCAGAAGCGCTGAGTAGACACTCGCAGCCCCAGGGGATAGCACGACAAGTCTCGCTTGACTCACGAACACCTTCTCACCTCGAACACCAAGGTAAACCCAACTGATCGGGAAGGGGGGAGTGTCGCTCGCGACCGTTGAGGCGAAGCGCTACTGCCCCAATCCTGAGCTCCCCGATTTTCCGTCTTCGCGTTAGGTCTCCAACACTGCCTCGACCAGAGGATGATCTCAAGCCATAGACGATCCTGCTCAAGGTGGGGTGGAAGCTGCCCTCCCATGTTCGCTGGTGGCGCCGATAACTTAGCGCCAAGGCCGCCACGCGGACCGCTACACCCGTCAAGCTTACTTCGCTAAACCGCGCAAGATATCCAATCGATTGGCCGGCGCGTTTGGGCTCATGAAATCTGCAATCGTCGATTGCGTTCGGCGCGGGCGTGACAAGAACTCGACGGGCCACTCGGTGATGCGCTCAGCGCGTATGTGCTCGTACTCGCCCGGCGCCGGTTCATTGATGTACTCGCGTTGTAAGACAAGTGCGAGAGGAGCGTCGGCGCCGGGGTGTTCCTCCGCGAAGGCCGATGCCTGCGCGTACGATGGGAACGCATAGTAGTAGTCGCTCCCGTCCTCCAGGTCATCGGCGCCCCGGTGGGGTGACATCCACACGCGGTACTCGAGCACTTCATCCCAAACGTACCCACCGCCACTCTTACAGCGGGCGGGGTACTTGCCAACTCGCTTAGGGTTCAGTACCGCGGGATATTCCATTGTGTCGCCCTGTCCATAGGAGCGGTAGGTGTTGATGCGAGTAGCGCCGCTCAGGCGACGGCTGGTAGGGGTGCGGGTCAAGCGCACGCCGCGCTCGTTTGTTCGCGGCGGCGCGATGAGCTAGCTACCCGCCTGACTGCGGCTGCGCTCCCCACAACACTACCATCCTCGCTACCTTGCCGGTAACGAAGGATGTAGAGGTCAAGTGGCGCAGTCTCAGCCTGGACCTGCGACCTAGCCCAACGTTGCGATGGCTTGTTCGCTGATCCGTGGGTTCAGCGGTCAGTTCGCGCTTTAGAATTTCTTCGCGTCGGCTACCGATGCCCGCTTAGGGCGGCGTCGAGAGTCACACGCCGTGACGCCCCCAGTCACGCCCGTTTGGTAGAGGCGGTCATTCCTCCCCTCAGTAAGGCGCGCCTGCCGCCTGCCGTCTCCAGTTCCTGGTTATCAGCGGCGACCCTTCTGTCACGAGCTGTTCGCCCGAGCGATCTGGGGACCGCAAGATGCAATGGGATCATCGGCCACCCGGGGTTCCGTCGGCGGTGCAGCGCCGGCCGCTCCTCACCGGCTCGGGCGTACGGCGCATCTTCTTGCGCCATCACGCATTCCAGCGAATCTCCCGAAAATTCAATGACCTCAGGTTTCCATCGGGCGCGCATTGGGTAATCGACAGCGCGGCATCAGGACCCGGTGCGCGCGGATCGCGCAGGGTGCCCCCAGCGGTGTCGCCCTCACGCGCAACGCCGGTGCACGGTCCCGAGTCGTGGGTCCGGCGCGGCCTCACGCCAGTCGACGCACCGCTCACTCAAGTTGCCACCTAGGAGATGGAGTCAATGCACCCAGCGAGTTGGATTTCCGATGTGTCCCAGACCGTATCACGCGCCCTGTTGGCGTGGCTTTTGCTGAGCGCGCAAGCGCTCGCACTGGAGTATGGGGAGTGGATGCTCGCCATCGAGTACAACGGCACCAACCACGGCTTTGCGGACGGCGAGCGCCTAACCCTTGAGGGAGTTGACCTGCCTGGCCCAGAGGAGGCCCTTTCGCAACGGCAGGAGTTCGAGGCGAGTCTCGGCGGGGACCGCCACGTGGTGGGGAATGTCGAGGGTGCGGTGTCGTTGCTCTTGGGAGAGGCCGGGTTCTCCTTCGAGATCGCTGTATTGGCCAGCACCCGGTGTGAGAATGACGGCGGTATCGGCACCTGCGCACGCTCCCTGACGCACAACGGCGAGGTGGAGCTGTTTTTCACCGCGCCCGAGGACGCAGAACTGCGCTTCAGCGGCACCTGGGCAGGCAGTGACGGTGAGGGCGTCAGCCTGGTGGATTTCTTCTCCCTCGAACTCGTGCGCATTACGGGCAACCCGTTCAACCCCCAAGAGTTGGTGGTGATCAACACCAACATGGGAGAGCAGGGGATCGATGCGGGTGCGGTAGATGAGATCGTGCTGCTCGAGGCGGATGAGAGCTACCAGCTCACCGTACGAAACCAAACCGAAGTCGGGGACGGCGCCGACCAGGGCAGCGCGATTTTCACGGGCGCCATCGTCGGTGCCGACGTGCCGATCACCGGCACCGTGCAGGACGTCTCCCTGATCACGGTGGTGTGTCGCAACCTCGAGACGGGGCAGTCCGTGACTGCCAACACCGTGGACGGTACGCAGTGGGATTGCACCGCCGCCGGACTCGACGCCGATGCCGGCGACCAGGTGCGGCAGGTCGCCGTGGGCATCGTCACGTGCGAAGCCGATCCGTGCGACGTTGGCGGTTCGATCATCGGTGTCGAGGGTCAGGTCACCGTGTGCCGCAACTTGGTGTCGAGCGATACCGCTGGTACGCAACTGGTGGACGGGGGCTGGAGTTGCCCCGTCGAGCTGGCAAATGGCGACATTGCCCTACAGATCGTGGTGGGCGAAGCGCTCCCCGGTGCCGCACCCGTCTTGCACTGATCGACCGCGAAGGTGGTGCGGCGAGCGCGACTCGCTACCGCACCGATGGGAAGGTCATCTGTCTAACGGAGAACGTAAGCGCTCCCACAAAGGCCGCGCCACGGTGTACTGGTCGCGACCTGGTCTGACAACTGCACGACCATCGGGGTCGGCAGGTCAGATCAGGTCGCGCCTAGCACACCTAGCTCAGTTAAGGGCCGACTAATCTGTAACCCGTGTCTTTGGTATCTCCCGGACCGCTCACGCTACGCCCCTTGATCCCCGCCTGGCCAGCGAGCGACCACATGCGCCACTACGAACCACCGAGGAGCTTGAGGGTTGCGTGCTGTCAGTTGGGCCGACGATGGAAAGCCTCTATCGTCATAACGTAGTCCGCAGTCATCGTGAGCGAGCCATAGGCTGTTTGTTGTGAAACGAACTGCTCGTCAGCGCCAATCAAGTATCCCATGATGACTCGCCGCGCCCCTGAAGCATCTGCGAACACAGCCTTGAGGTATGGTTCAGGGCGGACCCTCCTGCGCCCTTGCAGCCATTCAGCGCGCTGAGCGTGGATCTCCGCTGCCAAGTCGGCGTATACAGAGTCACCGAAGACCGAGAAATATCCAGACACTCGAATCCGGCGCCGAGCGCTGGGTCACCCACGACGATGCACAGTCGACTCGGCTCAGGGCTCAATCACATTGGATAGTGTTGCTCAGAACTGTCGGACCGTGTGAATACACTGGAATACCCCGGCCTACCACAAGGCGGATTATGCGATCTGCGGCTGCTGCATGATGAGGAAGGGTTTGGCCGCCCTCTCCCTCCTCGGCCTCGTAGAAGTAGTTGGAACTTCCAGAGCGGCGACTCTCGCGGTTGCTAAACTCTGCGCCGTAGAGGTGGATCTCAGATGCACCCATGAAGCTCGCGAGCTGAATTGCTGTGCAGAGGCTCGTTCCGCCTGGGTTGATCGGCCCGTCACCGCGGAACAGGTCTGCGTCTTCGTCCACTCTTCTGATGATCATGTGAGGGTGCGCCGCCTCTGGCACGGCATCTAGGTACTTGGGCCACTCCTCATACTCCTTGCTGACGTATCGAATCTCTTTGGCCCCGACAACCTCCGTCCTGATCTGATGAGGGTAGAGATCCATGTACTTCTCGTTCTCCCGGATCAGTGCTTCGCGCTGCTCAGCCGACGGAAACAGAACCTCCGAGTACACAGCCGAATGCGGCCGCAGAATGTGAACCGTCGACGGAGCTACAGTGCGGTACCAGTGTCTCAGGTGGGCGCCCTTGTACATGGAAAGAAAGTAGTCTCCTCTTCGGAGAAGAGACCCAGCTCCATTGACACCAATCGCAATGGACTCATCGTGGCGAAAAACCAGCGCCGAGGGTGCGGATCCGACTACCGCGATAGGGACAGAAGAGTGGCATCCTTGGATCTTGCTAAGCAACCGGTTGACTCCAAAGCTAGGCGCTGCTGCTCGAGTTACTGGTAGGGGCCGTCGTGGTAGACGATGTGCTTTGGTCGATCAGGGTAGCGTTCCACCGAATCACCCCTGATGCTCGCGATCTCCCATGCAAGCCTAGTCGCGGCATACTCGAACTTCTCGATCTGGTACGTCAGTCTCCCTGTGAACTCCTCCTGCGACCGGATGCTCTTCCCGTAGAAGAAGTCAACGAAGTCCACCAACTCCCGATCTAGATTTCTGACAACTAGTCGGATGTTCACGAATCTCCTTCTGAGCGATGCCGGCACACTCCTTGCTATGTCGTTGTCGAATATCAATCCCGTTTCGAACATACGCGCCTTGTCAAAGTGCATTCGCGCAGGGAGTCCCAGGTTTGGGTCAATGTTGTTGAGAACTTCGATCGTCGCGTTGCAATGGCGCGCGAGGTCGTCTAGTTCCTCGAGTACGATCTTCTTGGATCGACCGCGATCAAGCCACCTTACGATCAAGGGGGCCATTGCTGTCGAAAACGCTGCAACGAACGAGGCTACAAGCGCTGCCGCGGCAGCGATTACGGCCGCGAGGAGGGTTGAATCCAGAAATTGTGACGGATCGATCATTGGTGGCCTGCTTTGCAACTGCTTGTCAATCAGTACCGGCAGAGAGATCTGGGCGACGCTCGCAATCCGCCTTCGCCGCGTGAGAAGACTGTAGAAAAAGGCCGCAGACTAGCCGATCTGGCGGCACCGCTCGGACGAGCAACGCTGGCACATATCAATACTTCTTCCCGCAGCGTCCGATTGGCGAGGGCGTGTCCCCAACATCGCGGATGTCTGCGCAGGCTACTTCGCATCTCCGCGTAGAGCCAACAGCTTGAAGATCTCCCCGAGGAACGTCAGCGCGTTCGCCAACCAGTTTGGCATCACCTCCTCTAGAACTTCCCGGAGGCTTGTCGTGAGAACCTCAACAGCCTCGAACTCCCTGGCACCGCCGATAAAGAAGTTTCGGAGTCGCTGCCAGAACCCCAACGGACTCTCCAGCCTCGATGTGACATCCTTCATCTCGGCCTCCAGGCCGGCCAACACTTTTTCGCTGCCCACGAACACAGCGGAGCGATCGAGGCCATCTGTGTGGCTCGCCGAGAAATCGGACAGCATCTTTTCGAATTCAGGCTCCTTCATGTCAAGGAGACTGTCAATGACAACTATTGCCTGCTGCGTGCTTCCCAGTCCTCTTTGCCTCTCGAGGGACTTCTGGGCCGCCCGAAGGAAGGTTTCCCAAGTCGAATAGAACGTCCAGTCAGAGTTTCCTTTATCGGCCACCACATTCTCCTTGGGTCAGTAGGTCGCCTAACGCCACAGTTCTGCTGCGTTTGAGGCTGCCGCCGCGCTGGCGACAGCCGGCGTGGTGGCAGGGTCAAGCGACCGCAGCAACGATTTGTTAGGCGGCGCCACTGCGAAGCGCCCAGCATGCAAGCAATGGACCGACCGACGACTCTGTGGCGACTGCGCGCTGAATCTCTTGAGTCATACCCACATTCTACCCCACCGCAGCGTTCGTACCATCAGTTCACCGAAGCGCTCGAAACAAGCCAAATACTGATCCGAAACAGGCACCCAATGCTCCGTGCCGCCTAACGAAAAAGGTAGCTGAGCTGGCGGTTCAGCGAAGCTGACGTTGACACACCGGAAGTTGTGAACGAAGGAAGCAACTTTGAAGAACCGAATGGCGAGCCAACTCCGGTTCACCGCATGGTTATTCCGTCGTGTGGTTCATGGAAGTTGTTTACCGAGTTCATCGAAGAAATCGTCCGCGTCCATATCAAGGACTTCGATATTTCGTCTATCCAAGACTTTCGTGCGCACGTCATCGTAGTAACCGACAGCGTATGCCTTACGCGCCCATGGACCTCGCTTTCGTCGAATGCGGGCGAGTAGATGACGAACGTGTTCGTCACCAAAACCGTATCCGACAAAGATGACTGTATTGTTGCTGACTAGCTCGCCAACCTTGTCTTCGATCATAGCATGAGTATCAAAATATGATTCGTAGTCATCTGTTGTTGCAATGAGTGAAAGGGGCTTATCTGCCGAGCCGTGGATTTTGAGAAGATTGTGCTGGTCGTAGTTGAAATTTGGAGCATCGGCGTCACTAGATAGCACCTGATATCCTTGACCAGCCTTTTTGTAAGCTTCTTCGAATAGTAAGTCCCAGTTTGTCGTGACAATAAACCGAAATAGTCGTACGGCAGTCTCGTGGCTTGTCTGAGGCTGGGCGTTTTGCGGGATCAAGCCTGCAAGTAAATTCACGAGAGATGTTCGATCATTTAACACGGCGTACTCGTCGCACGCAGTCTCAAAGCTCCGCGAATCGTAGTCATACGAGTGATAGTCTCGTTGGATTTGCTCGCCGACTTGCTCCTTGATGTAGCGTCCGGCAAAGCCGAGCGCCTTAATCGAGATCCCTGCTCCGGCAAAGAGCACCGCTTGACGATTCTCTACGGCGTCGATCAAGTTGGCTGGTAGTGGCATGGCTTCTCCTACGGAGTAACGTTGCGGCCGCTGGAGCGGCTTGTTAGGCGGGTAAGTTGTACGGTCCACACTCATAGGTAACACTTTCGTCAAGAGACATAGGTAACAGCTTCTTCCAATCTTGGGCGCACCGCAAGGAGGTGCCCCATGCCCTGGAGTGAGACTTCACCTATGGACCAGAAAGTACGATTCGTCTCCGACTACCTGCGAGGCACCTTCACCGTCACTGAGCTCTGCCAGCGCTACGGCGTCAGCAGGAAGACCGGCTACAAGTGGATCGACCGCTACGTCAGACGCGGCCCAGAAGGCCTCGAGGATTACTCCAAACGCCCCTACACCAGCCCTACCAAGACACCTGATGAGATCGAAGCGCTTATCCTACAGACTCGAAAACGCCACCCCAGCTGGGGCGGCAAGAAGATCCTTCAGTTCCTGACCCCGCGCCACCCGAAACTCGACTTCCCTTCCCGCACGACGGTCTGCAACATCCTCAAGCGACACGGTGTCGCAGCAGCACCCACCCGACGGCGCAAGCCCGGGCACCCGGGCAAGCCCGATACCTCATCCCTCGGGCCTAACGAACTCTGGGCCGCCGACTACAAGGGCGAGTTCAAAACCCGCGACGGCATCTACTGCTACCCACTTACGATCACCGATGACTACAGCCGCATGCTCCTCTCTTGTCAGAGCTTGCTCTCCACCAAAGTCGTCGATGCAAAGCGCGTTTTTACCCGCATTTTCCGCGAGTATGGTCTGCCAGCCCGCATCCGTACCGATAACGGCGTCCCCTTCGCTACCAACACGCTAGGACGACTCTCCAAGCTCTCCGCCTGGTGGGTCAGGCTTGGAGTCATCCCCGAGTTCATCCAGCCAGGCCGGCCTCAACAGAACGGTCGACACGAACGCATGCATCGGACCTTGAAGCGCTAGGCCACACGTCCTCCTGCCGGCAACCTCAACGCCCAGCAGCGCAAGTTCAACACCTTCGTCAACGAGTTCAATCACGAGCGCCCCCACGACGCCCTAGACGGCAGAACACCCGCCCAATGCTATGAGCCTTCAAACCGTGAGATGCCCCACAAGATCCCACCTATCGAATACCCAGATCGCTTCGAGGTAAGACTAGTCTCTGCCAATGGCGGGATACGGTGGAATCGCCAATGGGTCTGCGCTTCCACAACGCTGGCTAGCGAGTACATTGGCTTTGAGGAGATCGACGATGGCGTATGGGACGTGTGGTCCGGGTCCATCATCATCGGTCGATTCCACGAGCGCATGAACCGCATCGAAGATGCATATGGGCGGATCATGAGGCAGTATAAAGCCGACTAATCTGTAACCCATGTCCTTGGACGATAGTGTTACCTATCTCCCGGACCGCTCAAGTCTCGACGGCCTCATGGTGCTCCTTGACTACCGAGACTTGGTCGTCCCCTATGCACTATGGGCCTCCGACTGGCTACCCCTCTCATCTTGGAACAGGAAGGCGCAGCTTACTGCCGAAGCCATCTCACCACGAAGAAGCCCCTACCGGCGATCTACTGCCGCCCTTGTGAGGTGCTGATACAAAGCGGAGATTCGCCTACTGTGAAGGCTCCAGCCCCCCAGCCAGTACACGCTTAGGTACCACCCCGCCTTATCCAGCACGCCGTCGTGCTGGATTGTTTGGCGATAGTTGATCCTGGTCGCCAGGTCGTTGAGCTTTGTGAGAGCGAACTCATCTCCTCGAATCGCGATCTTTCTGAAGGGCTCGTAGAGGACATCGTCGATGTAGACGCTAGCACCATTCCGCTGGAGAGGCACGGCGCCGCTCACGCCGGGGTCGCGAGTACTAAGTTCACCATAGGTCCAAGTGCCATACATCCAGTGCCGCCAGTTTTGGGGATCTTCCATTTCGCGCCACACCGCTTCAATCGATAGCGGCACGTCGATGTGCGACTGGAACACGCTCGGTTTCGACAGCCACCTATACACTGGATACAGGGCTGCGACCCCAGCAAGTAGCGAAACAACTGAAACTAGCGCATCAATACCCAGCTACCTCCTCAACGCGCTGCCTAACGCTCTAGCACAGATGCGCTTGAGGCGAGTGCCGCTCCGGCGGCAGCCGGGGTGGCACTCGGGTCAAGCGACAGCTGCTGTGATGGGATGGACTCCTCCCGCCGATTTTCGGCATCAATGTGCCAAGCTAGTGCTGTCGAATTCACAAGCGATACGCCAGGAGGAGTCCAATGCAGAAGCTTACGACGATCGCCGTTG
>JBCCWS010000069.1 GCA_039193195.1 Pseudomonadota bacterium | reverse complement strand
GCGCCGGGGTGAGCACTCTGAGTGAACCGTCTGGCTGTGTGCTGCTGACTACCTGCCCCACCTCGTTGTACGAGTAGGTGGTGGTGAAGTCGCGTTGATCGGTCTGGGCGACCATGAGATGCCTAGTGTCGTAGGCGAACTGTCGGTTGGAGTTGTCAGGGAAGGTTACCCGCGTCAGATTGCCCTCCGCGTCGTGGGCGAACGCGGTGGTTCTGCCAGCTGGATCTGTCGTGCTCGTCAGCAGCCCTCCCGTGTAGGCGAGGGTGGTAACGCGTCCCACGGGGTCGGTGATCGAGGTGAGCAGTCCATCCTGGTCGTAGGCGTAGCGGGTGCTGTTGCCATTGCGATCCACATGCGATTCCAGAAAACCGCTGGCACTGAAAGTGAACAGGTCACCGAACTTCGTGCGTCTCGTGTAGCTCCCGTCATCCAATACGGAGAGTACGGAGTAGTCGCCGGCGGGTGAGATGAGTTGGCCGGCTTCGGTGATGTTGGTGGTTAGCCAGTCGACGGCGTTCTTCAGCACCAAGGCCACTTCATCCGCGATAGCGACGCCGGGGGTGCTGGGTAACTCAGCCGTGATGGTGAGTGCATTCGCACCCGAGGTCTGGTTGCGATGGGTGAACACCGCCTGGTCGTTGAGAATCTCTGAGTCGACGGAGTTCGCCGCTTCGGCGTCAACGTACTCCTCCACGAGCACAGTCTCTCCCAGGTTCGCTTGCTGATCGATGCCGGGGGAGTAGTCCGAGCCCTCGCCAAGACCGTTCGGGAAGGGCGAGTTCGGGTCGATTTCCAGCGTGCCGAAGGGACCGTTGAAGATCGGATGATCGGGGACGCGAAGGCGCCAGAATCCAACGGCCCCGAAGAAGCCACCGCGGGGTTCTTCCGCCGTATTGCGCCGGATGCCCGTGAGCCGCTCGTAGCGAAGGAGATCTGCCTCCACCAACTGACTCGTGTTAGGGCCCATGTCATCACCGACGAACAGCAGTGGTACGCCTTGCTCGTGGGCTGACTCCAGGACGTCTATGACGTTACGCTTTATCTCGTCCGTCAGTCCGCCGAAGCCAAACAGACCGACGCTGTTCGTGCCCGTCATGATGAACAGCGATGATTCCTGAATGTCCTCCAAGCTGATGGTCGGCAGCGTATCCCCAACGATTAATGAACCGGTGGATCTGAACTGGTGCGGGATGCCCATCTCGTCGAGAAGGGCCTGCAGCGACGTCACCTGCGGAACACCGTCGCCGCTGGCGACGATGGTGACAATGGAGCCCGAGCCGTTCGCTTCGACGAAGCGCCTGGGCAAACCGCTGTCGTCGACCAGAATCACACCGCCGGATTCGGCGGGGTAGATGCGCTGTTGATCGAGCAGGCGCCAGCCTGCACCGAATTCCGATCCTCGGTCGTTGACCACTAAGACGTCTTGGAAGATCCGGGAGCTCACCGTGGAAGCGTCGTAGTGGCTGGAAACGCGCGCTTGGCCAACGTAGGCACCGGTTGCCAGGTCCGTGGCGTCCAAGGGCAAGGCGACGCGGAATACCTCATCTGAATCCGCGGCCAAGGACCGCGAATCGAAGCTAGGCTCATAATCCTGTATCACCCCGTCGATGAAGCCCTGGTAAGAGATCTCGTTGGGAACCGGTGTCTGCGCCTCAACCACGGGCTCGATGGTCATGACCTCCACCGGATAGGCGCGATCCGAAGCGTAGGAGAACTCCAAGCTACGGGCCTGGTTCTGAGAGACGTAGGCCGGCAATTGGAAGTGTTCCCGGAAACGCCCGTTGCTTAGCTCCACTTCTGAGCCCAGCCGACATTTCGCCTTGTCGCAACAGTTATCGCCCTGGCATCTGCCATCGTTGTCGTCGGGCGTCTCGCCCTCGCCCACGCCAGGGGGGAGGGGGGCGTGCCAGTCAGCGGCCCGAACTCCTCCGGTCAAGGTCTCAATGGTCGCCCCATTCCCACTGACTTCGCCTTGCCCCACGATGCCGAAGGCGCCCGTATCGGGGTCGAGGGACCAGAAGTCGATCCGACTGCCGGCAGGCCAATTGTCCGTCTCATTGCGGACAGATAGCGTCGCTGGTGGATCGAAGGTAACCCCCACCGGTTGCACGGTGAACAACAGGCCGGGCTCGAGGTCTTCCGGTAGCGCCGCGGGCGCGAGAGCGTCGGGGACGACGGAGATGGAGAGCTGGCCGGCGTACAGGTCGCCGTTCTGATCTCTGGCAGAACCTGCCAATACTGTCAGGCTCACGCCGATATCGGCGTTGGTGATAACCGTGTTGGCAGCGGGGTCTACGGCGGTCAGACTGCCTTCGTTGACTCTGGGAAGGTAAAACGGTCGATCGATCTGATTGGCGCCATCGACCAGCACGATCCGTTCGCGGAAGCCTGCATAGGGGGCACCGTTCGGCGCGGGCGTCGCCGCTGAGGTATCGAAGTCGATGACCTTCTCACCGGAAACGAGATCTTCGAGCAGGAACTCGCCGTTGGCGTCGGTTTCGACGACAGTGCTGTCGTCGAGGAAGCTCACGCGAATGCCCACGATCGACCCGTCGTCCGCGAAGGCGTTTGTATCGAGTACCGTACCGGAGATGAACGTCCCCACCGGCGTCGGCGGTGGGGGTGCTGGGTCGGGAGGTGCGACGCCCGTATCTCCCCCGCCTCCGGTGCCGCCGCCTCCGCAGCCTGTCAGTATTAGCGTAAAGGCCAGGGTGGCAGTCATGAGGCGGCTGCGTGCGCGCATAGGTCAAGACCTCTAGTTAGGCACCGCTGTAGCGATAAGGGCTTCCTGGGCCGAACCGAGCCGCGGTGCTACGTCTCCTGACTAGCTAGGCGCATAATATTCGGAAACAAGCTCACTTCCGACGCTGAGCCGTGGGTTGTACAGAAGATGGACCCACCGACGGCGAGAACAGCGGCTGGGCGATCACCGGGCGGTGATGACGGCCTCTGCCGAGTTCAGCCCTGCGACCAAGCCATCGCTGGGACCGTTCGTTGCGAAGCTGGTCACAAGCCCCGCTTCCACCAGGTTGCGGAGATCGTCGAAGTTGAAGATACGCCGGCGCAGGACCTGGTTTTTGAGGGGTCGAACGGGAAGACGTTGATCGGTCAACGGGACGCTCGGCCGTACCCGCGGGGATATCGCCGACACCGACCCGGGTAGCTACTCGGTTCTGGCTAGTCGCTATTGTCGAAGCCACCGCGCGCTTCAAACTCTTGGAAGCGGGCTCGCTGAATATCCTCCGCGTGAGGGAAACCCGGCCCGGGGCCGGGATAGAGGTCAGCCGTGTCTATCGGATTCCCTGACCCCACATCAACGACTGCCACATGCACGCGCTTTCCAGTGTGCTTGTCGAACAGGCGAATAGGTTCGTTGCCCGGCTCAAAGTGCCACTTCTCTCCGAACGCCATGAGTGCGATGAGTACCTTGCTCGCGTCACGCCCCTTGTCCGTTAGTACGTATTCGAAGCGCTCTGGGGCCGTCTGATACCGCCGCTTCTCCAAATAACCCTCACCAACCAGTAGCGCTAGTCGGTGCGTCAGGATGTTGCGGCCTATCCCGAGCCAACGCTGGATATCGTCGAAGCGGCGGACGCCGTACATGGCCTCTCGGATTATCAACGGGTTCCACCAGTCTCCGAGAACATCCAGGGTTCTGGCGATGGAGCATGGCTTGTCAGCAAAGGATTTCCGTTTCATGGCAAAACTCTAGTGAGTTGCATTATGAAACTCAAGCCGATAAGTTAGTTCCATGATGGAACTTAAAGCGGGTGGACTGCCAGCGTCAGGTGGATCCCAAAAGAAGCGGGAGACTGAGTACATGCATCTAATCTGTGGGCTTGCCTTGGCAATCGGAATTTCCGCGTCTACACCGCTGCAAGGATGCGACGTGGTCGTTCTTGGGGCCGATCCAGTCCTCGAGATCGCCATCGAGTTGCGCCAGTGAACGCCTCTCGTGACGCCCGGCGGGAACGATATGGGGCGTGGGCAGTGGTCACGGGTGCTTCCGGCGGGATAGGCCTGGAGATCGCTCGGGAAGTTGCCGCGCGTGGCCTAAATGTCGTCCTTGCTGCGAGAAACGCTGACAAGCTCGATCGGCTCAGTTCCCAGCTCATTCAGACGCACAGTGTGGAGACTCGGTCTGCCGCTGTGGACCTCGCGACGCCGGAGGGAACTAGATTGCTGGAACAAGCAGTATCCGGTTTGGACGTCGGCTTGTTTGTTGGCAACGCGGGGTTCGGCACGTCGGGCGCGTTCGTAAACGCTGATATGACCAACGAACTCGCAATGATCGACCTGAACGTGCGCCATCTTGCTCAGCAAGTACACTTCTTCGCGAACCTCATGCGTCCCCGTCGAGCGGGTGGAATCATCCTGATGAGTTCGATAGTAAGTTGGCAGGGTGTTCCCAGAGCGGCCAACTACGCCGCGACGAAAGCGTATGTGCAGTCACTTGCCGAAGGGCTTCACCGCGAGTTGCAGGCCGAAGGCATCGACGTGCTCACCAGTGCACCGGCTCAGGTCGCCACGGGCTTCATGGAACGAGCGGATATGCGAGGTGACGGCGCCGATGCCGGCTTGGTTGCGAGGAAGACTCTGGACGCGCTCGGTCGACGCGCGACCGTCTATCCGCACTTCAAGAGCTGGTTCCTATCCAGTGCGCTTTCGACCTTGCCGCGGCCGATTCGCGTTCGAATATTGGAGGGCGTGATGCAGGACATGACGCGGCACCACGATTGACCCAAGGTCAGTGTCGCGCAGCATAGGCCGTCGTACCGACAGGGCGTTCGGTGACGCGCACGTTTGATACTCACGTGAGTCAGGCCCGGTACTGGACGTCACCAAGGATCCTGCAGTAAGGCGCTTCCTCGAGACCAAGAGGCAGATCTCCTGTCACTGATGTGCGTCTGTGCGTGACGGGGGGCTGATCTAGGGCCCCGTGAACGCCTAAGCCATGAGTTGCATCCATGATGTGGGGGCCCACGAAAGCGCCTACTAGGGTCAGCGGCTAGGTACGCTCGCTGCCCTGGATTGCTCTTCCCGTTGTGGATTCGGAGAACGGGGCCTATTAACCATGAGTGAGCGCGGTTAGCGGTGAACATCAAATCCCTCAAGCTCTACCATTTCCCCGGTAGCCGTAGCGCTCGCGTGCGCTGGGCGCTGTACGAAACCTGGGGAGATGATTTCGTTCTCCAAAGCATGCAGCTGATGCGGGGTGAGCAGTACGCTCCCGAATTCCTGCAGAAGAACCCCAACCACGCTGTTCCTGTGCTTGAAGTCGTCTGGGAGGACGGCTCGACTCAGCATGTCCTCGAGAGTGCGGCAATCGTCGAGTGGCTGGCGGATGCCTTCCAAGACAAGCAGCTTGCGCCGGCCCCAGGACTCAGCCGCGAACGAGCCGACTACTTGCAGATGATGCATTTCAGCGGTTCATGGATGGACTCGATGTTGTGGCAGATTCGCATGCACCGCGACCTATTGCCCAAAAGCGAAGCCGATCCGCGCGTCGTCGAACGCGCCATGAACAAGATCGCCGATGAAGTCGAGCCACAGATTTTGGCAAGACTCAGTAACGGCGCATATATCTGCGGAGACAGCTTCAGTGCCGCCGATATCGTGATGGGTCACAACGTGGGCTGGGCACGGGCTTACGGACTATGCCGCGACGAGACCTTCCGCGCCTACCGCGAGCGTCTGGCTGCCCGTCCAGCATTCGAAGCGGCGTTCGCCGATCTCGCAAAGAAAGCCGCTGATTCGTAAGCGGTGCATCGGGCAGCCATGACTTCGGTTACTGTGCTGTTCGTCGATCATCGCGATCAGATGGTCACTTTCTCGCAGGCGCAGGGAACGATGCGGAATCGACATCTTTGCTTGATGGCGCGGGCCTGCGCACAGCATGCCGCCTACGTTAGCGATCGGCCGGGCGATCCGCAGTTCGTGTAGCGCCCTCCGCGCTATCAGCGCGGAACAGCTCGCGGATCATGTCCTCGTCGATGGGCGGTTGGTCCTGTGCCACGCCCTGACCGTAGGTGGCATCGGCCAGCGCCTGCTTACGCGCCTGCAACGCGATGATCTTCTCCTCCACCGTACCCTCCGTGACGAGCTTGTAGACGAAGACCGGTCGGTGCTGGCCGATACGGTGGGCACGATCCGTCGCCTGGCGCTCGGCGGCGGGGTTCCACCACGGGTCGTAGTGAATCACCGTGTCGGCCTCGACCAGATTCAGACCCACGCCGCCAGCTTTGAGGGAGATCAGAAACAAGTCGACCTCACCTCCGCGGAACCTGTCGATGGCCTCGTCGCGGCGCCGAGTCTGGCCCGTGAGTTTGCTGTAAGCGATCTCTCGCTTGAGTAGCTCATCCTCAATGAGGCCTAACATAGTCGTAAACTGCGAGAACAGCAGCACCCGCCGACCGTCTTCCAGTAGTTCTGGCAGGATCTCGAACAGCAACTCGAACTTGGCCGAGCCGGCGCGCTCCGCGCCTGGTGTGTTTGCGGGGAGGAGTCGCGGGTCGCAACACACTTGTCGCAGCTTTAACAGCGCGTCGAGCATCACGATGTGGCTGCGCGCTAAGCCGCGGGCGGTGATGGCCTTGCGCACCCGCGATTCCATGGTGAGGCGAATGCTCTCGTAGAGCCTCGCCTGGTGGGTGCCGAGCGACGCTGCGCGAAGGAACTCGCTCTTCGCCGGCAACTCGCTCGCCACTCGCTCCTTGGTACGGCGAAGCAGGAAGGGCCGCACGCGGCGAGTGAGGGCCTCCAGTCGCTCGCGCTTGCCGTGCTTCTCGATGGGAGTGGCGTAGTGGTTAGCGAAGTACGCGGCGTCGCCCAGGAAGCCCGGCATCAGGAAATCGAACTGCGTCCACAGCTCGCGCAGGTGGTTCTCCAGTGGCGTGCCCGTGAGGCAGAGGCGGTGGCGGCAGTCGAGGCCGCGGATCACCTGTGCGGCCTGAGCCTTGGGGTTCTTGACGTGTTGGGCTTCGTCCAGGATCACGTAGTGCCAGGGTTGGCCGAGCAGGGTATCGCGGTCGCGTGGCAGCAGCGGGTAGGTGGTGAGCACGACGTCGAACTGCGCCAGCTGCGAGAACCAGGTTTCTCGCTGTGGCCCGTGGAGTACGAGTACCTTCAGCCTTGGTGTGAACTGCGCGGCTTCGCGGCGCCAGTTGCTCATCAAGCTGGTGGGCGCGACGATGAGGCTCGGGATGTCCATGCGGCCGGCCCGACGTTCGACGGCCAGGTGGGCGAGGGTCTGGATGGTCTTGCCGAGGCCCATGTCGTCGCCGAGGATGCCGTTGAAGCCGTACTCGCGCAGGAACTGCAGCCAGTCGACGCCGTGCTGTTGGTAGGTGCGCAGGGTGCCCTTGAAGGTAGAAGGGAGCTTTACCGTACGTAAGCCTGACCAGTCTGCAAGTTTGTTAGCCAAGCGGCGCAAGCTGGTGCCGCCGCGGATGGGGAGGTCGCCCAGATCGAGCAGGCGGGCGGCGTCGGCCCTGGCCAGCGTGAGTTGCTCCTTGTCGTCGTTGTTGTGCAACTCCAGGATGGTCTCGAGCACCGGCGCGATGAGCGCCGCGTCAATGCGAACGAACTCTCCGGGCTCCACCTCCAGGTAAAGCGTATCGGGGAGTTGCCCGGGGCGGTACTGCTCGAGCAGCTCAGCGACCAGGGGCAGCATGGGCAGGTCTTGACCGTCCACCTGCAGATCAAAGCGTAGGCTGAACCAATCCCCAGCCCCCTCGTCGATGGCGCCGCTCAGGGCGCTCGCTTGGCGCACGCCAAAGTCCGATTCCCCGCGATACTCCACCACCCAGCCCTCGTCGCGCAGCTTCGGTGCTTCGCGGTGCCACCAGTCGAGCCACTCGTGGCGCAGGCTGATGCCGGGCTCATCATCCAAGAGCACGAACAGCTCCTCGCTGATCTCCACCAGGCCGGAGGCGGCGAGGCGCGGCGCCGCCTGGCGTTCCGCGGAGGCGTCGCGGTGCACGTGAAGCAGTCCGTCGTCCGTCTCGATCACCAGGGTTTGGTGGGTGTCTGTGGGTGCTATTTGTACTTCGCCGGCATGTCCGTAGCGAAAGCACAAGCGCGCTTCACCCCGCAGGGGCGTGCTCGGGTCCACGTCTATGATGAGGCAAGGCTGCGGCGGGGTGCGTAAGTCCGCCACTGGTACAGCCACGGGGGTTGGCACGCTAGGGGCACTTCGCGCAAGGTGCCGGCTTACCTCCTCCACGCGGTCGGTGGCCACCACTGGCGCTCGTAGCAACCAGCGGAGGTGATCGCTAGTCAAGTTCTCTGCTAGCGTAAAATCGCCGATGGCCAAGGCGGCCTCGTCGATGTAGGCGGGGGTGGATAGACTCAATAGCGCGTGAACGTTGGGCGTCACGTCCAGTGTGGGCTTGTAGCCACCCTCGCACGGTGCCCAAGCCACCGTGAGGTTGCGGTTGGGGCCGCGCGTTAGGGGGCCGAGGCGATCCTCTGCCAGGTAGAGACGGCCAGTCGATGCCATTTTTTGAAGCGCGAGGTGGCCGGTGATGCCGCTCAAGCGGGTGCGTTGTGTCCATTGGTTGCGCCCGCCCACCAGGAGCAGATCCAGGATCTCGCGATCGATGGGGCGCATGTAGGATCCGCGGTACTGCATGCGGTCGACGCCGGCCAGGCTGACCGCACGGCCCTTGGTCCAGGCACCATCCTTGCGCTTGCGGCAAGCGACTAGCTCGATGGCGGCTTCCCCGTCCGGGTGCTGTCCATGCTTGAGCAGATACAGCAGGGACTCGCTGGTCGCGCCCGAGCGCGCCTCATCGGGCGAGGTATCGCTGTCGCGCAGCTCATCCAGCCAGGCAGTCACGCGATCGGTGGCTGCAGAAGTACCCGTTTGTTGTTCGAGCCAGGTGAGCACCACGGCCACCACATGTTTGCAGTTGAAGCCGACCGGGCAAGTGCAGTCGCCGTCCAGCTCTGGATTCCCGTAGCGATCGATGGTGATCTCGATTTCCTGCCGGTAGGGCTCTTCAGTGCTGCCGATGCAGGAGCCGGCGAGGATCACCCTAGTGGGGTCGACCATGGTGCCGGTTATCCGTGCGCGCCCTTCGCGCGCGTAGCGACGACCCCTGGCGAATGAGGTGGTGCTGGTCTCGTCGGCCAACCAGGCGGGGTCTAGTCGGCTGGGGTCGATCATGGGCTGCGTTGTGGTCGGCGGATAGTTGGTGTGCCTGTTGCGTGGGGAGTGAGCTGGGTGGGCGGCAGCTATGGTACCGCTAGGGCGGACCAAGCTACCACGGGCGTGGTAAACGATCTGCGCGCCCGTGCCTCCCAGCTCTCGCTGCGAAGTGCTAAGCGTAAGCCCGGGCGACATCGTCGCGGTGGTGGTCAGGGCATCCGCGCGAGGCTAAGTCACCGCGCTACCTCAGCCAGGGCAGCGTTGTGCCTCTCTCACGATAGCTGCATACGTGCGCAGCTCAATCGGTGAGCACATCGCTCCTCACGTCGGCGCCGTCATCCTCCGGCGGATCACTGTCCTCGGGGGCGAACCATGCGTCGGGTTGCGCGTCGATGACATTGGCGTCCAGCGCGTCCACCTCCTCGATGTCCTCCACCAGTTCCACTTCGTATGGAAGCTCCGGCGCGGCGTCCACCACGGCCTCCTCGTCTGAAGGCGCCTCACGCAGTTCGTCCACGGCGCCGGAGACGTCCTCGGCGGAAAGTTCACCCAGCGTCTCCAGTCGACTCTCCAGCATCTGCTGCAAGTTGCCCATGGACTCCTTGATGTTGGCGAGCACGCCGCTGCCTAGGGCAGAGGTAACCTGGCCTGCGCTGGCACCCCCCACGGGCACGCCGTCCGCGAGATCGGCCACCAGGGCGTCGACGTCGGCGGTGTCGACGCGCGCTGGGTCCGTGGCCAGTTCGCGCAGCGCTGCGTCGAGCTCGCGCACCGAGGCTCCCGCCTCGTCGGGATCGTTCGCCATTTGGGAGACATAGGCATCCCACACGTCCGAGTTATCGGCGTTTGAGGTGGGATCATCTGAGTCTTGAAGCCGTTCTAGCAGGTCGTCCGGGAAGGCCAGATCGTTGAGCGCGCCCTTGCCGAGGGTCTGTAGCGCCTGCTGCAGCCCGGCCGAGTCCAGGATCGGTGTGCTGATCAGCTTCATATCGAGTGAATCGAACAACTTCGCGTTGATCCCGGAAAGACTAATCATGGGGACTCCGTCGTGATACTGGGGCGATGACGGCGTTCGTGGTCTTCGCCATGGGCTTGCATACCCCTAGGCGCTAAAGCTGCGTGATTCGGCTCATCGGGGTGTGGGCGCCAAGCTAGACAGGCGGTGGGTCACGAGAACGAAATGGACCCACCGTATGCTCTTTCCATCAGCACTCGAAGAGATCGGCCATGCCCCATTCTCGCACTACCCGCCATCAAGCTCTGGTGCAGGCGGTTCGACGCGCCCTCAGGACCACGCCGCCTACCGTCGGCCTCGCTTTGCTCGCGCCCCTGGCGCTTGCAGAGCCCTTCCCGGCGCAGTTCGTCATCACGGATCTGGAGCCCGAAAACGGCGGTGACGGCAGCTTGGGATACGTGATCAACGCGTTTAGCTTCGGCGACGAGGTGTTCAACACGATCGGCTTCGACACCCAGGGCATCGGTGACTTCGACGGGGACGGTATCGACGACATCGCCCTCCCGCCCTTTCAACTCAGCGGGACGGGGGCGCCAGTCGCTGTCGTCTTCGGTCGCGACGACCAGGGCCCGGCAGAACTCGATCTCAATTCCCTGGAGCCGGAGAACGGTGGCGACGGCTCCGTCGGCGTCCTCGTCGACAGCTTCTATAGCGGCTGCTTTCCTCGAACGAGTGGCGCGGGAGACGTCAATGGCGACGGCTTCGACGATCTGCTGATCGGTCGCCCGCTGGATCGTGCCTTCGTAGATGGCTTCAATTGTGACGGCGGCAACGCAACCCGTGAGCTGATCATCCTGGGTGCGGCGCGCAACGGACAAGCGAAGGTGGCCAAGCGCGATCGTGCCATCGAATTCGATGCCGCCTCCAGCATGCTCGGCTACTCCCTTGCACCGGCGGGAGATGTCAACGGCGACGGCTTCGATGACATGCTCATTGGTGCTCCGGCGCCGGAGGCCTTTCTGGGCGACTTCTACGGCGAGGGCTTCACCTATCTGCTCTATGGGGCGCCACGCTTGCGGCGCGAGATAGACCTCGACGAGCTGCGGCCGGAGAACGGTGGCGACGGATCGCGAGGCGTGGTTTTTCGCGGCGGCGGTGAGTACTACGGCTACACCTACGGGCAGCTGGGATTCGACATCAGCGGGGACGGCGACGTAAACGGTGATGGCGAGATTGATCTGCTGCTCGGCGGACCGTCCTCGCGCATTCCTGGCCCGGCGCGCGGCGGCGCCTTCGTCATCTTCGGTCCCACCACAAGCCTGGGCGCCGAGGTGAACACCGAGTCCCTGTACGAGGAAAACGGCGCCGACGGCACCCGGGGCACCATCATCTCCGACACGCAGCGGCAGTTTGGCGGCCAGGTAGAGCTGGTTGGTGATGTGAACGGCGATGGCCTGGATGACATGCTGGTCGGCCCTAGGCGCATCGATCCCGAGGAGCGTTCGGTCTTGGTGTTCGGCAGTGCCTCGCCGTTCGGCATCGAAGTGACCGCGGACGAACTCCTGGCGGCAAACGGCGGCGATGGCTCACGTGGTGTCGTGTTCAGCTATGGCGGCAGTCAGGCAGGCCTCGGCGACATCAACGGAGACGGGCTGGCAGACCTGGCAATTACGACGCCGGCGGACGTGGCGGTGGTGTTCGGACGACGCACGGGCTGGCCCGCCGAATTCGATCTGAGCGCTCTGAGGCCGGACGGCGGCGGAGATGGCACCCTTGGCTTCGTCGTGCTTGGGGTGAGTGGAGAGGAGGAGAGCGCCGTGTCCCCGGCGGGCGACATCAATGCGGATGGTGTGGACGATTTCCTGATTGGCGATACGCGTGGTGACCGGGTTTTCGCTGTATTTGGTCGCGCTCCAACGCTCAACGCTTCCATTAGTGGTTTTGCCAGCGGATTCGGCGTTTGCCGCAACGGCAACACGGAACAAGTGGTGTCGCAGCCGTTGGACGCTGCCGCCGACATGGCGGCGATCGACTGCGAAGCTCTCGGCTTAGCCGTGACGCCCGCCGAGCGAGTGACCGTGCGCCTGAGCGGCGTGGTGGGCGAGGTGGCTCAGGTGAGCGGTGACACGGATCGCTTGCGTCAGGCCGGGGGGAATTGCGTCAACGAGACGAGCGGGCAAAGCGCCAGCTTCCGCACCGACGAATTCGGCCGCTGGACCTGCGGTGAACAGTTCTTGGCTAACGTCGGCGATCGGCTGCAAGTGACGATCGGAGGGGCGGTGAGGTTCGTGCCGTGACGGGCGCTTGTGTCGATGTCTGAGCAAGTGGTGGGGTCATCAGGGTGCGTGAGGCAGTTTCGAGATGCGTGGCGTTCGCGTGGCCGCGAGTGAGCAATGCGCGATGTCGTTGCTTGTCCTCGTTCCATCTTGAGCTAACGGGAAGTTGCTGTCCCGACGAGACATGCGCAGCTACGCTCCGAGCGCAGCGATAAAGAAACCGAGAGCGCACGACGTGGGGCAATGCCCACGCGAGGTCGGTAACTGTCAGATCAGGTCGCGCCTAGTACAGCTAAGGCTAGGCATCCATCCGCGCTACAAAGTAAGCCTCCTGAAGCCGTTGTTGCATTCGCAAATCACCTGTTTGCTGGCGAGCCATGGTGGAGAGACTCAAGGGTCGACGCGAGTCGGTCTGCAAGTTCACGTACACGGCGTGGCTGAGCGCGGCTCGGTGGATATAGCATCTGTAGAGATGTCATCGGGGGCGCGTACTCGCCCAGCAACGGCACCAGTCTTCCCGCGCGAATGTCGGCGCCAACATCGATCTCTGACTTTTTGGCTATGCCGTGGCCGTCTAAGCACCACTTGCGCACCACCGCGCCATCGTTGGACGTGCGGTCGCCGCTTACGGCGATGATTTTGTGTTTGCCGTGCGGCCCGAAGCGCCAAACGTTGTCGAGGTTCGCACCGAATCGCATTACAAGACAGTTGTGCTTCTCCAGGTCTTCCGGCCTTGTCGGAGTGCCATGTGTGTCGAGATATTCGGGTGATGCGCAAACGATGCGTTGCCTGGCGCCCAGCGGGCGAACCCTGAGCGTGCTGTCGGCTATCGGCCCAAAACGCAGGGCGATATCTACCCCCTCACCAACAACATCGACGTAACCGTCTGTCAGTAGCAGCTCAATCGAGACGGCTTCGTGCTCCTCCAAAAACCGGTTCACTTCAGGAACCACTACGGCTTGGCCTAAATCGCTCGGAGCACTAACCCTGATGGGACCGGAGAGTGTTTGTGCGCCTAGGCGAATGCGTGTATCCAGATCCTCCACCACGCCCAAGACCGATTTCGCGCCGTCAATCAGGGTGCGGCCTTCATCGGTAAGGCTGATGACTCGCGTCGTGCGGTTCAGTAGGACCACCCCGTAGTGGGCTTCCAGAGCGGCCAGGCGCTCGGAGACCGTGGTCGACGAAAGCCCTACCTCACGCCCAGCGGCAGCGAGGCTTCCCTTCTCGACGATTTGAACGAACAGCGCGATGTTATCCAGCAACATTATACGGTTGAAGCGGATTATTTATCCGATCGTTGCCTATTTATCCGCTCATGGCAAATAAATATCGTCGGACTCGTTGAAGGCACACAGTCAGGGGATTTGAGCCATGAGCAAACTCACCATCGTCGCCAACATCCACGCGAACCCCGATCAAGTCGATCTCGTGAAAGCAGAACTGGAGAAGCTGCTTCCGATCACCCGAGCGGAAGAAGGCTGTATCCAGTACGACCTCCACCAGGACAACGAAAACCCGGCCCACTTTCTGTTCTACGAAAACTGGGAGTCACGCGAGCTTTGGCAGACCCACATGAACGCGCCGCACCTTGCCGCCTACATGGCAGCCACGGATGGCGCAGTCGTGGAGTTCACGCTCAATGAAATGAGCCTGATCGGCTAACCAGCAGCACCATCGCCCTGGAGGAGACATGTCAGAGCCTATCCGTCTCGGGCACATCGCCCTTTCCTTCCACGAAGCCAGTGCACTGGAGGTCGCCACCGTCCTGGAATCCCATGGCCACGAGGTGAGCCATGCATCTGCGCATCACGAGGCTGCGTTCGAAATGCTCGGCGCAGGCGAGATTGACCTTCTGGCGTCGGCTTGGCTGCCCTCGAGTCACGAGGTCTACCTCAACCCCATGCTCGACCAGGTCGAGAAGCTAACGGTTCTGTACGAGCCTTTTTGCATCTGGGGCGTGCCAGAGTCTGTACCGGAGTCCGACGTCTCAAGTGTCGAGGATCTCCTGCGTGAGCCTGCGCTCGCGCGGATGGAGCGCCTGATTCAGGGCATCAACCCTGGTGCCGGCATCAGCCGCTTCTCCGAGGAGGTGATCGTCGCCTATGGGCTCGGCGATGCCGGCTATGAGTTCCGGTCTGGAACCGAGGAAGAGTGTTTCGATCGCTTCGAAGAGGCAGTGGAGGAGGAGCGTTGGGTCGTCGTTCCGTTGTGGCATCCGCAGTTCTTACACAATCGCTACGCGATACGCGCCCTTAGTGAACCGAAAGGGCTGCTGGGGACGCAGGACGACGCGACCCTCATTGTCCGAAAGGACGCGAAGTCCAGAATTGGCGATGCAGCGCTCAAGGCGCTGTCGCAACTCCACATTGGCAATCCAAAGCTAAGCGCGTTGGAAGATGCGCTACGCAGCAATGCCAGCGCGGGTGAGTGAACTTATCCGAATCGAGAGCTTGCGCTGTGGCGAATCCCGCTTGGAAGAGGCGTAAGATTCGGTGAGGTAGTCAGTAGGGGCTTTTGAGCCAACCCACAGAAGACCCTGTGGGCGTACGCATGCGCCCTTGCCCCCATAAGCGGGCATCTTTGACCCCCATGAGTCACCATTCGATGGTTTGAGCTAATTGCCGCCGCTCGATCTCCGGTTCGACGCGTTCAGGCGAGGAGTTAGCGGCAAGTCCGTAAGCCAAGAGATGCGTGAAGCCGCAGAGGCGGCGTGCCTCAGGTCAGTAAAACCCTTGCATTCGGCATAGGCGTGTCGTCCCAGCCTACCGGAAGTAAACAATCTCGGAGAGAGTACTACGACCGAAGCGGCACGCTTGCTGTTGTCGGCGAGAAGAAGTAGCCAAACCCATCCTCCAGAAGTTGCTGCCAGCGATCCGAGCCCGGAAACGCAACCTGAGAAGGGCTGCATTCACGGGCCCGATGCGCCTGGGTACCAGTTGTCGAGGCTCGCGATACTCAAGTCTCCGCGGGTGTCGGGGTTGACCGTGGCCTAGTCTCTCCGCGCATGCAGCAAATGGTCGAGGCCGACGCGCCCGACCAGCCGCCGTGACCTCAACCCGCTACTCCCGAAACAACTCGATCACGACGTTCTTCCGATCGTTGCTCCGCCAGATGGCGTAGCCCCGATCGATAATCTCGTAGGTACCAGTGCTGTTCGCGTCCTGATACAGATTGGGGCCGATCTCGATGTAGTGCACACCGCGGCCACGCCCCTCGGGAATCACATAGATGCCATCGTAGGTAGGCTGGAAACGGTTTACGTTGCCATCGCGCATATGCCAGCGACCGCGCACATCGAAGATCACGGGCCCGTAGTTCTCGTAGGAGGCCGCCTCGACGAGACGATCGTCGCCGTAGCCATCCGCGCCGGCCTGCTCGGCTTGGATGGCGCGGCTCAAGGCGTTGAGGATTCGTGCGGCGGCTCCATCACCCGCATGGGCAGGCGTGACAGTGACCGCGGTGGCGATGAGCGTGAGGACGAGGATGGGCTTCATGGTGTGTTCTCCTGTGTCGGCGAAAGTGATCTCACCTCCTAGAGCGTCACCTCGCACGAGATCGTTCGGCGCAGACGCGCGATCACCTACCCCGACCCCCGGCAGCACTCCCCTTTCAACCGCTAGAAGCGCGTCGAGCGCTTCAGGTTCTACCGACGGGCCGAACGATTCTCGCCGCGACGACGCATTCCAGGGTGATGACCCGCTATCCACGCCAAGGGAGTGCCCCCGATGACAACAACACGCACGAGCGCCGCCATCCTGGCCATGCTCATCAGCTCCGGCTGCACCAACCTAGAACACAATTTGAACGATCCTGAGGTCTGGCAGCGCATCGCGGAGATCGGCCAACGCGCGGAGGATCGCCGCGCAGAGCGTACGTCCGGCAACTACGGAGGGTCGCAGCAGCAGATCGATCTCACGGGCGACTGGCAGCTATCCGGTAGCTCGGCAGTCAATCGCATCCGCCACCGCCACGACGGGATCCAGGTGACGCCGGCAGGAGGCAATAAGAGCGTTCGCTATCAGCAGATCGGGCCGAACCTGTACGTGCACGATGGCATGACCTACGAGTTCTCGACCATCCACAACGGCGTGTGGCACAGCAACGACGATCGCAATCTCGTGATTCGCCTCCGGCGATTGACCTTCGAATAGATGCCGTAGACTCTAGGCCCATCCAATCCTCGATACGCCGATCCAATGACGCCAGATCGCTGGGAACGCATCAAGGCTGTTTTTCACCAAGCTACGGAGCTGCCCGCTAGCGAACGTGCAGCGTTCGTACGTGCGCAGTGCGACAGCGACGCTGACCTCATCGAGCAAGTTGTCAGCCTGATCCAGTCCCACGAGTCGCAGACCATCAGCGGCATCGTGGACCAGGTCGCACTCGACGCGCTCGAGGACCTGGAGTCGAACACGGCCCCGACACGCATCGGGCCATGGCG
>JBCCWS010000068.1 GCA_039193195.1 Pseudomonadota bacterium | reverse complement strand
GCGCCCGCGGCGGAGCCGGCTCCTGCGCCTGCGGCGGCCGCGCCGGCGCCGGCGGCGCCAGCTGCTGCCCCGCCGACCAAGGCGGAAGTCATTCGGATGCACGAGTCCGTGGACCGCCCGGACATGCTCATCGGCTCCACTTACAAGGTGAAGACGCCGGTGTCCGACCATGCGATGTACGTGACGATCAACGACATCATCTTGAACGAGGGCACGGCGCACGAGCAGCGTCGGCCGTTCGAGGTGTTCATCAACTCGAAGAACCTCGATCACTACCAGTGGATCGTGGCGCTGACGCGCGTGATCTCAGCCGTGTTCCGTAAGGGTGGGGACGTGACCTTCCTGGTGGATGAGCTGAAGGCTGTGTTTGATCCGCGTGGGGGGTATTGGAAGTCTGGTGGCGTGTTCATGCCGTCGATCATTGCTGAGCTTGGCTATGTGATCGAACGGCACCTGAAGCGAATTGGGCTGTTAACTGATGTTGGGCCGGATGAGCAGCAGCAGAAGCTCATCGAGGAGAAGCGGTCGGAGTTTGAGGCGCAGTCTTCTCAGCAGGATGCGTTTGCGGAGACGGGGGCGTTTCCGGAGGGGGCGCAGTTGTGTGGGAAGTGCAATACCGTGGCGGTGGTGAGTATCGACAACTGTATGACCTGCTTGAATTGTGGGGATAGTAAGTGCGGGTGATTGCGCGCAAGCTGTGGGTGTATGCATAAGACGCCATTTTGCGCCCATATAGCAGGCATCTTTTGACCCCATAAGTCGCCATTTGATGGTTTGAGCCCGGATTGTCCTTCTTCTTGGAGGGGCTCTCCGGGCTTTTCTTATCTCGCTGTTGTTGCTTCTTCCAGTGGAATGGGTGGCTGCTCGCCAATTGGGAGCGCTTTTCTATGCGAGTCTCTCAGCGAGTTCCCTTGGCTAGAGTCCGATCCCGCGTAGGACCTGAACAGCGAATAGGAAGAGGAAACCGACACCGGCTAGCAACAGGCCACGCAAGAAACGCTTTCGTTTCAGGTCGCGCAGGCGAGATACCGTTATTAGCTCGTAGGCGAGCTCTCTAATTGGACTGGCGTTCTTCGCTGCGATCGCAAGCGCGCCGGCAGATCTTGTCTGATCAAGGTCAACAAACAACACCCGGTCTTTTTCTGCGTGTTCCTCGATATGCCTCTGTTCCTCTGCTTTTCTCGTCGGGTAAAGCACGGCACCAAACGAGACGATCGGCAGAATCGTGGCGAGCCAACCGAGGCCGATCGCAAGCGCGCCGATCTCGTTGTCTGCACCTGGTAAAAGGTCTCCGATCCGGCCGACGATCCCAAGCGCGAAGATGTACCCGACCCCAACGATCTGGGCCTTCGTGTCGTATGCCCGAACTGTTGCCTGGGCTTCTTCCAATCCCAGCTTCAATAGATCGATGGCGGAGTTGTCGGAGTCAGCGATCTTTGCGGGCGTTTGTTCGTCGTTCATTGCTTCTAGAAGGTGATCATCGCGCGAATCACGAACGCGTTGGTCACGTCCACGAAAAACGCAGCAACCAGAGGCAGGATGATGAACGCCAAGGGCGCCGGACCATTGGCCTTAGCGACGGCCGTCATGTTGGCGATGGCGGTGGGTGTAGCGCCGAGGGCAAACCCACCGAAGCCGGCGCTCAGAACGGCAGCTTGATAGTCCCTTCCCATCAGGGGGAACAGCACGAGGAGGATGAATGCCACGGCGGCAAGGGTCTGCAGAAGGAGCAGCACCAACAAAGGTCCCGCGACCCCGGCGATCGTCCATAGCTGCATGCTCATGAGAGACATGGCTAGGAACAGGCCCAATGAGAAATCCGACACCAGCGCTAGCGCTCGGGTGCGGGCGGGCCAGCGCATGCGCGGAAACAGGTGAGGAACAGTGTTGGATAGCACGATGGCTGTCAACAGACACGCCACGAACAGTGGTAGCTTGAAGCCCACGCGGCCGAGTGCGTCGTTGACGAACCAGCCGATGATGATCGAGACGTGCAGCACCAAGATAACTCTCATGATGCTGAGATGGCCGATCGTCTCCGTCTCTTCCTTCTCGTAGGTGATGCCGACGACAGGCGCCTCCTGCCCCCCGCTGAGCTGGTGACGGCCGATGATGAACTTCGCGATCGGCCCACCGATCAGGCTGGCAATGATCAATCCGAGTGTGGCAGAGGCTACGCCAACTTCTAAGGCGTTGGAGATGCCCTGGGCCATGAAGTCCGGTGCCCACGCGATTGCCGTCCCGTGACCGCCTATCAGCGACGTCGAGCCCGTTAGAACGCCGATGGCCAGGGGAAGTCCGAGTATCTGAGCGCCCGCCATGCCAACGAGGTTTTGCACCAGGATGTAGGTAAGTGTCAGCCCTAGTAGAATCGCTAGTGGTTTGCCGCCACTCACCAGATCGCTAAAGCGGGCGTTCAAGCCGATGGCGGTAAAGAAATAAACCAACAAGCGATCGCGCGTCTCGAGATCGTAGGTCACCTCGACGTCTAGGAGGAGATAGATCGCGAATGTGACGGTGGCAGCAACCAGACCGCCGCTTACGGGCTCTGGGATGTTGTAGGTGCGGAGCAGGCGGAATCTGCGCGTGAGATCGACGCCTACGAAATACACGAGGATGCCGGCAGTGTAGGCGAGGAAGCTAGGGACAGTGATCTCAGTCACACGGACGACCTCCCTCCACAATCAGCGACGCAGCTCGAGCGCCTGTGAGTACGACAGAACATGCGTGCGGGACAATGCTAGCTTCTCGGCGGTTCCTGTGGATCCCAGCCACCGCCGAGGGCTTTGTACAGGCGCACTAGGTTCGAAACGATGGTGCCCTCGCTCGCCACCCTATTACTCTGCACACTCAGCAGAGAGCGTTCGGCATCCAGTACTGCGATGAAGTCGGACGCACCAGCTTCGTAGCGCATCCGCGCAACATCAGCAGCTCGCTCGGTAGCTGCGGCTGATTCGACTAGTGCACGGTAGCGTAGTTGTTCTTCCGTGAAGGCGGTGATCGCATTCTCAACCTCCTCCAGCGCACCGAGTACCGTTCGCTCGTATTGAATCAGTGCCTGCTCCTGCACGGCACTCTGCACCTCGATTTGCTGCCGCGTACGTCCTCCGTCGAAGAGGTTCCAGCGCACGCTCGGACCGATTCCGAAGGTACGGCTATCGCTGTCGGTGAGGCTGGATACGGATAGGGCCTCCAAGCCGATCGTGCCGCTTAGTGTGAATTTCGGGTAAAGCTCCGCGACAGCCACGCCGACGCGTGCCGTCTCCGCCGCGAGCTGGCGCTCCGCCTGTCGCACGTCGGGGCGGCGTCGCAGTGTCTCTGCGGGAACACCTACTGCCAGCTGAACCGGCGGTGTAGGAATGGGCGCAGGCTCGCTCAGTTGCTCCTCTAGCGCGCCTGGCGCCTGCCCCACCAACACCGCTAGCCGATTCTTGACTTGCGCCAGTGACTGACGGGCGCGCGGGATCTCAGAACGGGTGTTGGCCACGTTCGAGACGGCCCTGTCGTAGTCGAGCTGGGTGACTGCGCCAGCGCGGTATTGCGCTTCCACGATCTCCAGCGTCTCCAATTGGTTGTCGAGATTGTCTTGCGCCACCGCGAGCTGTGATTGATACGCTCGCAGCTCGATGTAGTTCACCGCCACTTCGGCCAGCATCGAGATCAACACGTCGCGACGTGCCTCCTCGGCGGTACGCAAGTCCGCATCTGCCGCTTCGATGGATCGACGCCGACCGCCGAAAAGGTCGAGTTCCCAGCCTGCATCGAAGGACGCGGAGTACAGCTGCGAGGAGTTGCCGCCGGATCCGGCACTGGTGGCGGACGCACCTGCCTGGATCGTGGGGAAACGGCTGCCCCCGGTGGCCGCGCGCTGCGCTCGCGCCTGGCGCAGTTGCGCCTGCGCTGTGCGCAAGTCGAGGTTGGCATTGATCGCGCGACCAATCAGGTTGTTCAGTGTGTCATCCCCGAGCGTCTCCCACCAAGCGGAAAGTGACGTGGGATTCAGCTCAGCCGTTGTAAGCCCACCTTTCAAGCGCGTTGCCCAAGCGCTCGGTGACTCCAGTTCGGGGGGCTCGTAGTCCGGCCCCACGGTCGTGCAGGCCGTGGCGGCCAGTGCCGCGCACAGAGCGGCGAGTGTGTTGCCCTTCATGCGAGTTGCTCCTGTAGTTCGACACCTGCGGGAGGTCGCTTTCGCAAGCCTCGAAAGAGCAAGCTGTAGAGCACCGGGACGAAGCCCAGGGTGAGCACGGTGCCCACACCGAGCCCACACATGATGACGATGGCCATGCCGTACCAGAACTCGCCGCCGAACAACGCAAGTGGGAGCAGGCCGACCACCGTGGTGATTGTCGTCATGATGATCGGCCGAGTTCGGGCGAGTGCGGCTCTTACGATCGCATCGTCGACGTCGAGGCCGTCCTTTCGGCCCTGATCGATGCGGTCGATGAGTACGATGCCATTGTTGATGATGATGCCGGCCAGGCTGAACAGTCCCAGCATTGCAGTGAAGTCGAAGAACGCATCGAACGCCGCCAGGCCGAAGTTGGCGCCGATGACGATCAGCGGAATCGTCAGCATCACAACTCCCGTGCGCCGGAACGAATTGAACTGGAGTACGAGCAGCAGAATGATCAGGAACAGCGCATGCGGCGCATAGGCGAACAGCTTGGTGCCTGACTCCTGCGCTGTGCGAATCTCGCCCTCGACGCTGATCTCATGTCCTGGGGGCACCTCGATTGCGTCGAGCCGTGATTGCATCGCCGCGTAGAGCTCGACAGCGGTAAGCGTCGGATGCTTGGCGGCGATCGTAAGCGCCCGTTCCTGGTTGTAGCGTCGGATCCGACTTGCTTGGACTTCGCCCCGAAAGTCGGCCACCTGCAACAGGGGTACTGCCACCCCATCCGCGGAAAGCACTTCAGCGGAGCGCAGATCGTCGAGCGTATCGCGGTCTTGTGGACGCGCTCGAATGGTGACGGGGATGACCTTGCTTCCCTCTCGATAGCTTGTGACGGGTTGCCCGTCGAGTACTGCGGATAGGGTGTTGGCGATGTCCTCGCTAGTGACCTGAGCGCGGCGCGCGCGCTCCTGATCGATGTCTACCTGGAGTTTCAGGACCGAGTTCTCCCAGTCGCTGCGTACGGACTGCACGCCGGAGACGCTGTAGAAGGCATCTTTGATCTGGTCGCCGAGCAGGCGTAGCGAATCCACGTCGGGTCCTCGCGCCCGAATCTCCACGGTACCGAGGGGCGCCGCGCCCAGGAACAGTATGTCCGTGCGGCCATCAGCTTGTGGCATGTCGCGTTTGAGGTAGCGCTCCACGCGGCTCATGACCACGTTGATCTGATCGGCACGCTGGGTGTTGACGACGAAGAAGGCCTTGTTGGGTTGCGGGTCGTTCGGGCTAAGGGCCAGGAAGAACCTAGGTCCGCCGGATCCGACGTAGGAGAGTACATCGGTGACTTCGGGATTCTGCATCTTGTCGGTAAGGAAGCTTGCCAGGCTCTCGGTCGCCTCCATCGTACTGGTGATGTGCGCTTCTGCCGAAGATCGAGATACACGGTGAACTGATTGCGTTCCGATGGGCCGAGCGAGCGCTGTTTGACGTGCTGGAATACGTTTCCGGCGGCGAAGAGCAGCCCAACCATGACGAGGACGAAGAGCAATCGTTGGCTCAACATGCCGTTGAGCAACCAGCGGTAGATGCGATAGCCCGCCGAGCTGTAGGTCTCACCCTGTGTTTGCTCGGTCTTCGCGTCAGGCAGAAACCAATAGCAGAAGGCTGGCGTGATGCTGATCGCCAGCACCCACGAACTTAGCAGGGCGATCGCCAACACTTGTCCCAGGGAGCGCAGGAACTCACCACTCGAGTCCTTGATCAGTACCAGGGGCAAAAACGCGATGACCGTGGTCAGCGAACTGGTAAGCAACGGGATGGCGAGAGACTTGGAAGCAGCCAAAGCCGCCTCAAGGCGCTCAATTCCCGAATCCATGCGCTGGCGGATATCCTCGGCGATGACGACACCGTTATCCACCAGCAGGCCGAGGGCGACGATAATGGCGGCGATGGAGATACGGTGCAGTTCGATCCCCCATACGGACATGCCAATTAGCGTCACCATCATCGTCAGCGGCACCATCGCGCCGACGATCAGACCGGTACGCCACCCGAGAAACAGCATGACGACGACAAGTACCACCCCCATCGTCTGTAGGAGGTTGTTGCTGGCGTTGGCGACGGAGGCCTGCACCAGGTCGGGCTGAAAGATCGCCACGTCGAGGCTCATGCCGAGCGGTAATAGCGGCGTCAGACTGGCGAGTGCGGTCGTCACCTGCTCACCGAGAGCGACGACGTTGGACGCCTCTACCATCGACAACCCGAGCACAATTGCCGGTTGGTTGTTGTAGTAGGCGGGTGATTCGGCGGGCTCCACGTAGCCGCGGCGAACCGTCGCCAAGTCTCGCAGGTAGATGACCTCGCCGCTGTCCGCCTCGATGGCGAGGTTGCGAATGTCCTCGACGGAGGAAAAATCCCCCGAAGGCTCGATGACTACACTCTGTCCGGCAGCATTGACCGAACCACCGGGGAGTACGACATTCTGGCTGTTCAGTGCCGTTACGATCGCCGAGGGTGTGAGGTCGAACTGCGACATGAAGCTGGTATCGAACTCTAGCCAAATGCGTTCGTCCTGCACCCCGTAAAGGTCCACGCGGGCTACCAGCGGGAGCGCGGCAAGGCGATCCTTAACGTCATCGGCAACTGCCTTCAATTCCCGCATTGCGTAGTCAGGGCCGGTCAGCGCGAGGGTGATGACGGCGACGCGACCGAAGTCGTCATTCACCTGTGGCCCCTGTGCTCCCTGGGGCAAGCTGCCGCGCAGGTCGTCCATCTTGTTGCGCAGGTTGGACCAGATCGGTTCCATGTCGTCGTAGCGCGGATGAGCCTCGGGGGTAACGATGGACAGACCTGTCATGGAGATCGACTTGATCTTGTCGATCTCGGGCATCTCGCTGATCTTCTCCTCGATCGGCTTGGTGACAAGCTGCTCGATTCGTTCGGGCGAAAGGCCGGGGAAGGTAGTGACGACCTGTGCTCCGCGCAGGGTGACTTCGGGGTCTTCCTGACGTGGCTGGCTGCTGTAGATGAGGAGGCCACCGAGCAGGAATACGGCGACTAGCAATATCGTAAAGCGAGCGTTCTCGATCGCGAAGCGCGCGAGCCTATCCACCGGTGAGGCCCCGCTCCTGGGTCCAGGGCTCGACCTCCATCCCCTCGCGCAGGAATGCGACGCCCGCGCTGATCACCCGGTCACCTGGAGCCAGCCCCTCAAATACTTCGAGCTGATCACCGCGTAGCCCCCCGACGACCACATCGCGGGCCGTCACGCGATTATCGTTCGCGATCAGAAACACCGGTACCGTGCCCTCCTCGGCATCGCTACCGGCCTTGGTTCGATTCACTACGCCGTGATCGATGGCCAGAGCAGACAGCGGAATCAGGTAGACTGCCCTGTCTTCGAGGTACTCGGTGAAGTTAAATGTGACGCTGGCGGTCATGCCCGGCCTCAGGGGCAACTCTGTGGCGGCAAGCTGCACGCGTACAGGGTAGGCATTGCCGGACTGCGACTGGGCTGCGATCTCCGTGACCACACCATAGATGGTCTGATTCTCCACCGATGGCAGCTGGATCTGTACCGCCTGGCTGTAGTCTACGTATCTGATGAGTGTTTCCGGTACGCGGACCTGCACTTCGAGCACATCATCCGCCTGTACCACGAAGGCCTCTCCGCCCGCAGAAACCTCTTGGAAGGTATCGATCGAGCGCGTCGCTACGGTGCCGGCGAAGGGTGCCGTTAGCTCTGCCCGGGTCAGATCACGTTCGCGCTGGGCGAGCTCGCTTTGCGCCGCGCGCACGTTGCCACGAGCAGCTGCGTGGTTGGCCGTTGCCGTATCCAACTCCGCCTGAGATGCTGCACGCTTCTCAAACAGGCCAGCCGTCCGCTCGTAAACCTGGTGCGTCTCCACCGCGGTGGCCCGGCTTACGCTCAACTGCGCTCGGGCCTGTTCGACGGCCAGTCGTAGCGGCTCCGCATCGAGGCGCGCCAGCGTCTGGCCAACCGCGACACGATCTCCCTGGCTCACGAGCACCTCAGCCACCGTGCCGGAAACGGCAAAACCCAACGGCGAGGTATCAGCAGCGACCAGGCGGCCGGACAGGCGCCGAACCTGACCCCCGGTCTGCTCACCGACGGCGAAGAACTTCACCCGAGGAATCGTTTCCACCACCGGGGGGGCTTCCTTCGCACACCCCGCCAGCAACGTCAGTGCGAGCACCACCACCGGTGTCGCGTGCCACCTGAAGCTCATCCGCGCTTCTCCGCTCGGTTATCCAGTAAGAAACAGAGGCTTGCCTCGTTACCAAAGGCAGCGTACGCGAGTACAGTACGACAAAATTTTTGCATCGGGGTTGTGCGAAGACGATGGAGCGCCACCTGTTCGGAGAGCTGGGATCGTGTTGATCAGGCCGCTGCTGCTCGGCACCGTCTTGATCGTGGCCAACGTCGTTGCGCATGTCGCCTACCTGGTGTGGCTGGCGACGTTGCTGCACGGCCTCACCGCCGCCGGATCACTCGGCAAAGGTGCGGAGGGATTGGTACTCGCCCTCGCCATCGCGGTCCTCGGCCTGATCGCGGTTCACACGGTGTCCGCCTGGGTGTGGGCCCTCATCTACTTGGCGATCGGCGAGTTCACCGAGCTGACGCGAGCCTTGTACTTTTCCGTGGTCACCTCGACCACGCTCGGTTATGGCGACGTCACCTTGTCTGAGCGTTGGCGCCTACTCGCCAGCTTCGAGGCGATGGGCGGGCTGGTGCTATTCGGCGCGAGCACCGCCTTCTTGCTAGGCGTTGCCGGGAGTTGGTTTCGCCATCTCGTGCCGGTGGGTGGATAAGGGCGCTCCCTCAGAAGGTCGTGCCGATGTTCAGAAACACGGCGTACCGTCCTTCATCGCTCAATCCGATACCTATCGACGTGGGTCCGATCGGTGTGTCGGCGCCCAGATACACGCCCACGGATCCGATGTTCTCTTCGGCTCCCTGCGAGAACAGGTCGAAGGCGACGTTGGCGTATTCGACACTGAGCCCCGCATACAGAGGTAGGCTGAATACCTGATCAGTGTTGGTGAGTCGTCTGAACACTTCGACTGATGCCAGAGCATAGCGGTTGGTCGGCAGGGAGTTCGGAGAGAAGGCCGAGAGCTGGCGAAAGCCGCCGAGAGATAGAATCTCGATAGGCTCGTCGTCATCACTGTCGACGGATTCGGCCCGAACACGGAAGCCGAAGCCGAACGAGCCCTTGTGCGCTGCCTGCAGGAAAGACAAACGGTACTTCGTGTTCTGCCCCTGCTCATCGAGGCTCTCCAGGTACTGGATCGACGAAATCAAGCGCGAGCCGGCGAGAGGCCAGTGGCCGGAGTCGAGCGTATCGACGGCGAAGCGGGCTCCGACGCCGAGGAGCGCGTACTTTTCTGTTTGGAAGGTGTCGGGATCGACAGTGACCTGGGGGCGAACGCGCCCGACGGTGGCGATGGTCTCAGCGGAAAGCACACCCCACGCTCCTAGCTCGCGGCCGAGCCGCAACCTGAGGTTCCCCGCTTGCTGCCAGAACTCCCCGACCCGGAAGTCTGCGATGTCGAACAGGATCTCTTCGGCCCTGTACTCGATACCCGGTTGTACGAAGAATCGACTGTTTGCACCAAAGGGCTGATGCAACTCAACCGTCGCGCCAAGATTGGTACCGAACTCCCCTGATAGCCGAAGCTCGCCTCCATTAGACGAGAATGGGCGGCGCGATACCTCTGCCAGCAGTCCGTAGTTGGAGTCTCCATCGAGATTGCTCTGAGCACGTAGCCCCATGGAGATAAGTGTGCGTCCCAGGGGGCGCTCGTTGAGCACCAGCACCGGGCGTATGCCGTCATGGCTGAAGTCCACCTCGCCGAAGCCACCAAACGATCGGATGTCTCGTAGCTTGCGGCTGAGAAGCGTCGCATCGTCCAGATCAGAGGGGGCGTAGTCCAGGCGAGTAAGGACTGCGTCGTCGTCGATCACGGTGCTGTTTGCGATAGCGATCTGAGGCTCAAAGCTCGGAATCTCAGGCCTAGGGGCTCGCGAAGCCGGCCGTGCTGTGCGGCGTATATGTTCTAGGCCTTCACGTGAAGCCTCCACCGCCGCCCGACCACGCGCAACACCTTCCATCACCCTGTCGAAGGCGGTGATGCTGAATCCCTCCGACTCCGGGCGGATCAGCAGGTCATCGTCGTCCAATAGTGCTAGCTGATGCTTGTGATTCTGCCAAACGAGCAGCCGACCCAACTGCTGGGTCACGTCGGCTATAGAAGCAGTCGGTTCCAACTCGGGGGGCTTGAGTGTCAGATCGATCGCGATGACGATATCTGCTCCCATGTCCAGCACGGCCTGAACAGGTAGGTTCTGGGCAAGACCACCATCGAGGTAGGCGCGGCCGTCGATTTCACGAGGAGCGAATACCGCCGGAAGTGCCATGCTCGCAAGCACCGCCTCCACCAAGTCCCCACCACGGAATACGTGAGCTTCGCCCGTCGAGATATCGGTGGCGACGGCGCGAAATGGCACTACGAGTTCGTCGAAGTCAGAGTCCCTTGGCACTGCGAATAGAAGGCTTCGGTAGAATGCCTTTAGCTCCGACATGCTCGCGAGCCCACCAGGTAGCAGGAAACTTCCGTCCTCACCGATGCCGCCGACGTAGCCGGTGAGGAAACGGTCGCGACGCTCCTTTTCAAGGTAGCCGTTGTCCCGCCTGCGCAACGGAGCATTGAACAGTTCGTTCCAAGGCGCTTCGGCAAAGATCTGCTCGATCTCCTCGGCGCGGTAGCCAGTGGCGTAGAGGGCTCCTACGACCGACCCCATACTGGTGCCGGAGATGCAGTGGATGGGCACGCCGAGTTCTTCAAGCACCTGCAGCACGCCGATCTGGGTGCTCGCCAGGGCACCCCCACCGCTGAGCACGAGGCCGATATCCGGTCCATCGTCGTCGTCGAAATCACAGGCACGGATGGGTGGTGCGAGCAGACTGATGCCGATGAGCGCCCCACAGATGACGGCGCGGTGCAGGGTTGACCAACTGAGCATCAGACCTCCGGTTCTACGGCTCGGGCGGGAGTAGACTAGACACTGGCTTTGAGTGAAAGGCGCAGCCTCGATGGTATCGGAGCCAACGAAGCTCCCAAGGGTCCAACTGTAGGCTACGCTCACTCTGCTCCGGTCGTCTTCAGTGCGCCACCGCAGCCATCGCAAGAGCAATGAGGGGACGTCATGGAACTTAGACCGATGGGGATTCTGCTGTGGGTGTGCGCGATCCCACTCGCAACTGCTCCCGCGTTCGCTGAACAAGGGCGCTACGAGTACTGCAAAGAAGTGGCCCGAGACATATCTGGCTATCGCGGCCCGATACCAGCCGAGTACAAGGAGTCTACTAGCGTGCTTGAGGGCGCCGCAAAAGGGGCGGCTAGCGGCGCGGCGGCTGGCTGGATTACCGGCAAAGACGCTGGGAAGGCGGCTAAGCGAGGAGCCGCGTTAGGCGCGCTAATCGCCGGTATCAAAAAGGGTGTAGAAGATGAGAAGCGGCGTGAGAACGAGGCCAAGAGGCGTATCTATCGTCGAGAACTCCAAGCGTGCATGGAAGAGGGGAGAGACTGATATGAGTATTCTTCGATGCCTGCTAAAGGTGGGTAAGCGGGGCGTTGTGGCTTCGGTTGCTGCGGTGCTTGGTGTAGCACCATTGATGTCGCAAGCGGAACACCATGAACAGCCGGACGACTCCTTCAACCTAGCTACATTGGAATGTTGGGACCTTACAGGGCTTGAGGAGAGCGATCGCGCTTATGCGCTGCTTATGGTCTACGGGTATGTCGCAGGTCAGAGTTCCATGAGTACGCAGAGCGCAAGCGGGATCCAGGCTGCTTTTGAGATCATCGGCCGTCTGTGTGATGCTAATCCGGATATGTACGTGGCGTCTGCCGTGAAGCGCGCTGTAGGGCACGACGAAGAGTAGCATTTGGAGACGGGCGGCTCCGAATCGGTTGAGGTTGCCTTGGTCTTGGATCGGCGAGGTGACCGCGGCCAGCCGTGTGCTACGTCTTCGTGCGCTCGGGTATAGATTTGGCGTAGTCGGGTTGCCGGCTGAGTTAGCTAGCTGGCGACGCCGACGCCGACGCTCTCCTTGCGCGTCCTTGCACCCTGGGATATCGCGGTAACATCCTGGGTGGTACTTGCCAGTGACAGTTTGGCCGACTTCCCCATAGTCAGCGTAGTAGCAGTCATACCAGTCGTCATCGCCCTCGGCCTCGCGCTCGGCGATCTTCGCTGGTCATTGGCATAGTAGATATGTCTTGGCGAAAATCCCGCCTTATGCGTCATTCGGCGAGGAGAGTCGGGCCTTATGGGGGTGACGAGTCTCGCTATATGGCGATCCTAGGCTGAGGATGTCTTTGATTCGGTGAGGTAGGCAGTAAGGGGCTTTTGGGCAAACCCACACATAAAGCGTGATTTTGTCCCCATAAGCCGTTATTAATGACCCCATAAGTCGTTACTTACGACCTCGAGCCCGGAAATGCAGCCTCAGAGGCTGTGTTTCCGGGCTTTTTGTTCTCCTTCTATCCGATCATGCTTTCCACGACTGTCAGACGGCCACTAGTATCGAAGGTGCAGAGTCATCCGGTGGCACCTTTCTTTCGTAGTAGTGCCGTTGCATGTGTTCCTTGAGTAGTGGGTTCTTCGCTACCAACCGATTGTTTTCGCTGCATTGGTTTGGGTCCCAGTAGCTTGCGCTTGAAGTGGAGCCGAAGGCAGTGTCTAGATCGTTCGGAATTCAGCGCCGACGCGGGGACTGCATCGTTGAGCCTCGCCAGTTCCTACTTGCGTCTGAGCTAGTAGGACTGCTCCGCATTTCATTCCCATGCGGTGGAGAGGTTCGGGTTCGACGAATCGTGACGCGCTCATGCGCCCACCGGACGCAGAAATATCCTAGTTGGAAAATGGGTCGGATGATCGAGTGCGAATCGATCAACGAGCTATTCGCTGCGCGCATCTATGACTTCGACTCGGATGTCGTTTCATTCCACGAGCAAGCGCTTCGCATCCACTACCTGGAGCATGGAGAGGAGCGCACCCACGTTCCGGATTTCGTCGTGCGTCGATTGGCTCGCACGGACATTGACGAGATCAAGGATAAGTTGGACGAGGCGAGTGAAGTAGACGCCGTTCGCTCAGCGCTCCTTACTCCCCTACTAGCGCAGTTGGGTATTCGATATCGACTGCGTATTGTCGACAAGTCTCGCTTTCGTAACCGCATCAGCTTCTATCGTTTGATTCTGCGACTCGGCCGTGTCGAGCCAACGCAGCTTGAGCGCGAGGGCGCTCGGCAACTACTGAAGGCGCGTAGCTGCCTCTACTGGGCTGATGTGGAGCGTGGAGCCCTTGGGGCGCGCAGTTGTAGCGTTGCGGCTCGCCTCATTCTGGAAGGCGCCGTCTTCGTAGTGAACGTCGATGAGCCCAGTCATGATGAAATTCAGCTTCTTCCGCAGTCCAGGGGTATGCAACCCCCTGATCCGTGGGGGATGTAGCGATGGGAGTCGCTGCGTTTCGCGCCGGTGTTGAGGTCACGATCGATGGGGTGGTCCATCGGCTGATTCGTAAGGTCGATTGCAACGTCTGGCAACTCGAACACACACGGACACTGAGAATTTGCGAGTACCGAACGGCGGCGCTTCGCCAGATGTACGAGCAGGGGAAGCTCAAGTTTTCGAACTCAAAGTTCTCGAACGGCATCGTGGGCGGCGCAAAGCTATCAAGCATCAACGAAGAGCAATGGGCCAAGGCGAAATCTAGAAGGGCGTACGTAGCTGCCGTTCTGCATCTCCCCTCAACTCAGAATCAGATTCGAACAGTCGTGGAGGAGGTCTACAGGCAATTGGGTTCAGAGGGCCCGTGTCCTCACCCTAAAACCGTATTGGAGTGGAAGCGCCGTTACCTAGCATCGGGTAGCGACCTATGCAGCCTGATAGATCAATCGCATCGGAAGGGAAACCGGGGAAGTCGGTTTCCAGAAGAAACCATCGAGCTGATAAAGGACGTCATCGACGATGTGTACATGACGCTCGAGAGGAGGACGTACCAAGACGTGCTCGATGAGGCACTCGATCGCATTAAGAAGGAAAACGCGCTGCGGCCTCGCCAGATACACCTACGTCCGCCGACCGCGCGTACGGTCCGACGCCTGATCCATGAGATCCCAGCATTCGATCGCGTGGCGGCTCGGTACGGCCGTACGGTCGCGATGCACCGCTTTCGATCTGTGCAGTGCTTCTCGGTCGCGAACCAACCGCTCGAGCGCGCCGAGATCGACCACACACGGCTGGATCTCATTGTCATCGACGATCAGACCTTTATGCCACTAGGGCGGCCATGGCTGACGGTCTGCTTGGATGCGCGAACCCGATGCGTGCTCGGCATCTATCTGGGCTTCGAGCCCCCAAGTCATCTGAGCGTTGCCGCGTGTCTTCGCCACGCCGTGCTTCCCAAGACGACAATACGCCAGGAGTATCCGTCGATAGAGAACGAGTGGATCGCTCACGGAGTGATGCAAGAACTCGTCGTCGACAACGGCATGGAGTTCCACAGTGCGAGCCTGGAGAACGCCTGTCTTACCTTAGGTATCGAGATCCACTACTCGGCCCGGAAGACACCGTGGCATAAGGGCAAGGTCGAGCGCTTCCTCAAGTCGCTGAACGATAGCGTGGCCCACAGCAGCCCTGGAACGACGTTCAGCAACGTGCTGGAGAAAGGAGACTACGACGCTACCAAGCACGCGATCGTGCGACTGAACACCGTACAGGAGATCGTGCGGAAGTGGATCGTCGACGTATATCACCAGCGGCCGCACCGAGCGATCGGCGTGCCTCCGCATCTTGATTGGGCCACGTCGATCGCCGAAGAGGACATCCTCCTACCAGAAGACCCAGCGTTACTAGATGCCATCCTCGGGCGTGTCGACACGCGAACACTTACGCATAAGGGCATTGAGTTGGACGGGCTCTTCTACAACGCACCCGAGTTGTTGTATATGCGTGTGCGTTGCGGACCGAAGCTCACTGTCGAGTTGCGTATAGACGATACGGACATCGGGCAGATCATGGTCGTCTGCCCGAAGACGGGCGAGCTCTATCGAGTGCCTGCGCTCCACTACGCCTACGCGTCTGGGTTGTCTCGGTGGCAGCACAAGGTCTGCAAGAGCTACTCCCGGCGGATCCTCAAGGCGAAGCAACCGGACGCTTGGCTCAAAGCCAAACACGACATCTCCGGGATGGTGCGAGATGAGTTTCTTGTACGAGGCAAGGGGCTCCGAACTCGTGCCGCAAGGTTCAAGAACGCCGGTGACCAACGTGTCCTCGAGACAGAGGCGTTGGAAGCCTCGTCTGAGGCGAGTGCGTTCGACGATGACGTTGAGGCCGAACAGTTCTGGGAAGAGTCTGAGGACGATTCCGATCTGGAATACGAGCCGATTCGGCCGGTGTATCGAAAGCGTTCTCGCTCGCCCGAGGAGCTGTAAGCATGGCCCGCGGGAAGAAACCGGGCAACGAGGTGTTCACAGCCATCGAATCGACGCTCGTGTTGCACCCAGCGTTCGTCGCTGCCAATAAGCGGGTCGAGCAGGTGTTTCGGCGATCGCAGGTGTCGCTGGAACCCGTGTGCCTCTCCATCCATGGGGAGTCGAGGACAGGCAAATCCACGGTGCTCGAGGAATTCCGCCTGCCGCATCCCACGACTCGGCATGACTACGGCCTCGAGGTGCCGGTGCTCCAGGTCAGTACACCCGCTGAGCCGACGGTCATGGGGCTTGTGGAGTTGATGCTGCTGGAGATTGGAGACCCTCGAAACTACGTGGGCACTAAGTACCAGAAGACGACGCGTCTCATCAAGCTGATGGCGGCCACACAGACGCGGGTGGTCTGTATCGATGAGTTTCAGCACTTCGTCGATAAGTCGTCCTTCAAGGTGCTCCATCACGTCGCAGACTGGCTCAAAGTCCTGGTGGATGAGGCTAATGTCGGTCTCGTGGTTGCAGGCCTGACCAGATGCCAAGCAGTGATCCGCCAGAACGAGCAGCTACGGGGCCGCTTTCTGGCGCCCGTCGTCATGCCGAGGTTCGACTGGGAGAGCGAGCAAAGCCGTCAGCAGTTCATCGCGATCCTGGCATCCTTCCACGAATCGATGAGCCGGTACTTCGACGTGCCGCGCTTCGACACTGAGGAGATGGGATTTCGCTTCTACGTAGGCTGCGGTGGGTTGATCGGATACCTGGCCAAGTTCCTCAACCAGCTGGTCTGGAACGCGGGGGAGGCGGGCAAGAAGGTGATCACCCTCCGTGACATGCACAAGGCGCACACGCAAGCGGTTTTCGTGATCGAGGGGCCGCGAGCGTGCCCGAGGCCTTTCACCCGTCAGTTCGAACCGCAACCCGAGAGCCAAGCGATGCTCGCGGCGGCACGTCGAGTGGGGGTCGAGGCGGAACCTGGAGTACCCAATGGCCGGACATCGAAGAAAAGGCGTCTGACCGTCAACGACGTGTTGAAGGCCTGACATGCTGCCAATGACACCCGGTCCCGAAAAGAACGAGAGTCTGGTGGGCTATCTCATCAGGGTTGCGGAGATCAATGGCTACGATTCGCCAGGCACGGTGGCTTGCTACGCGGGATATCGGTCTGGTGCACAGGTGCTGGCCAAGTGCGATCTGCAGCCTTTGGCGACCGCGTTGAACAGAGACGCCAGCGAGCTCAGGCGAATCAGCTACGCTGAGGAAGCCGAGGGCTCACCGGGGCACATCCAGTTTGCCGGGCACGTGATCTCCACTTGGCGCGTGGCGCGCATCCTTTCACCGAAGGCCACAACCGTGTGCCCGAAGTGTATTGCAGAGAAGGGGTATCTCGAGTCGTTCTGGGATCTGACCTTGGCCGTCGCCTGCCCAAAGCACCGGTGCGAGGCGGTCAGCGTCTGCCCCGCGTGTCAGTCCCCAGTCAGTTGGTTGAGGTCGGGCCTTCTGACCTGTCGGTGCGGTGCATCGCTCAGCAGCAGCAAGGGTGTGCGTGTCGATGAATCGGAGGCGGAGCTCGTCGAGCTGCTTAGGCTGAAGCTCTACCGCCGCCGACTGACGCTGTGCGCGAACCGTTCCGAGTTTCCGGTGGCCGAGTTCAAAGCGATGTCCTTCCATCAGCTGGCGTCGGTCCTGTTCATCCTCGGTCAGCATATGAGCGGCGTCACGCATGAAGAGGCGATGAAGGACCCTCAGGCAGTGGTAGCTACCGCTGCACGAGCGCTGCGCCAGTGGCCCAGAGGCTTCCACAAAGCGCTCCGTCGGTTGGGCGCCGAGCGAGGCGTGAACACTGATCAGCTCGATCAGCTCCGACAGCTGTATGGCGGTTTCTTTCGCGCCATCACTACCGAACGCAGTCTTGCGGCTGAAGCATCGTTCCTCCGCGCCGAGTTTGAGGCATTCCTGGTGAAACATGAGTGCGGCCGCTATCTTGAGGTCAAACGACTCGATCGTCAGAAAGCCATCCGTCTACGGCCGTCGATGAACGTGAGTTGGATCTGTGATCGATTCGATGTCCAGCCGAAACGGCTAGAAGGGTGGTGTAAAGCAGCGCACAAGAGCAACGCGGCGATATCGCCGATGGATCTGAAGCGATTCGTGGTGCAAGCGGAGCTCATGAATCACTTGGGGAGAGCCAGACAGTCGACTATTGGCGCGCGGCGAGCCGCGGCGCTTGTCGGCGTTCCGGTCTCCGTCCTGAAGGGACTTCGAGGTCTAGGGTACCTGGAGCCATCCAGTCGCGTGAATCGCCAGGGCGCCTATCTCTTGAGCGATATCGACGGGCTGGCGAACGCTCTTCGTGCGATCGGCGGACGCGTATCCGAGAATTCAGTCGACATGGATACTCACGTGTCCTTGGCCAGGCTGCTGGAAACCGCTACGTTCTGGTCCGCAGGCGGAAAAGCAGAGTTTCTATTGCGTGTGCTGGACGGAAGACTGAAGGCTGTCGGTCGGACCGGCGATACGCTGCACCAGCTGTACTTCAGCAAGGCGGAAGTTGGGGAATACATCGGGGCGACGAAGGAAGCGCAGTCGAAAGGTGGTGTGACGCGCAACAAAGCCGCGGAGATGCTTGGGTGTCCATCAGGGTACATTGATCATTTAGCGGACTTGGGTTACATCAAGCGGGTTACGGGCCCCTACTACCGGCGCATCGATGTCAGTAGCGTGCGGAAGTTCGGACGCGAGTACTGTTCACTCACCGCACTCGCGAACCAAACAGGCACGTCCACTCGGTCGCTGATGCGCATGGCGAAAGGTGCGGAGCTTCAGATCCTGTCGGTGAAGACCGGTAGCGCCGTGGAGTCCGGGTTTGTCCCGCGCTCAGAAGTTCGCACGCTCAAGGCAATAATTCGGGTTAGAGACAATCCGCCAGAGACACCGAGCGCGCCTACGGTCGTTGAGAGACTGAGTCAGTACTTCGAGTCGTTACGCCGTACGTCGACGGCGCTCCCCCGCGTTGGAACGAAGCCGAATCTGAGGGCAATCGCGAACGCTAGTGGCGTCAACCGATGCCTGTTCTACCAGAACCAAGAAGCCCGAGAGTTGCTTGGAGAGGCCGAGCGACACGATGCTCGTCGTTACGGGATCGACTCGCGACCGGAGTTGGAGATCCTCGCGGCCTACCTGAAAGAGTTGAAGGCTCGAGGCAAGAGCCTTCCTACCTACGGGGGAATCCCCAACAAGCGTCTAATTGCGCAGGAGGCGGGCGTGGACCGGAACCTGTGTAAGCGCTTCATTTGGGGCGTACTTCCCCTCGTAGCCTAACGGCCTCAGCCTCCTGGCACACCCCACCGCCAGGAGCCACGAAGATGCCAAGACGTAAGTCACCCAGCCCGAGCACCACTGCCGAGCGAGAACGCTACT
>JBCCWS010000067.1 GCA_039193195.1 Pseudomonadota bacterium | reverse complement strand
CCTGGCCCGCGCCTTCCGCGACTGGGGCGGCTACGCCTACGGGCGCAAGGACTACGGTACCGAAGCGCGCGAGGGGTTCGCCGAGCGCCTCGCCACCATCGACCTCGTGGTGCAGAACCAGGACAACCGCGAGCACGACCTGCTCGACTCCGACGACTACTACCAGTTCCAGGGCGGCATGACGGCGGCGGTGCGCCACTACCGCGGCGAGCAGCCTCGGGTGTACTTCGGCGATCACAGCAATCCCGCCGCGCCGCGCATGCGCAGCCTGGCGCAGGAGATCAGTCGGGTGGTGCGCTCGCGGGTGACCAATCCGAAGTGGATTGCCGGCGTAAAGCGCCATGGCTACAAGGGGGGCTTCGAGATGGCGGCCACGGTCGATTACCTGTTCGCCTACGACGCCACGGCGCGGGTGGTGCGGGACGACCAGTACGCGGTGGTGAGCGATGCCTACGTAGGCGACGAGGATACCCGCGCGTTCCTGCTGCGGTACAATCCAGACGCACTGCACGACATCTGCGAGCGGCTGCTCGAGGCGATCCAACGGGGGTTGTGGCAGGCGCCGGGGGACTATGCGGAGATGCTTAGGCGCCATCTGCTGGAGGCGGAGGAGCGGTTGGAGGGGTGAGGCGTTGACCAGTGTGCGCTCGAGCTCCGGCACTCTCTGACATCCTGATCCGCCGGCACCCGCGTCCGACGGGCCCCCTTGTACCGCGCGGCTCGGTCACGAAGTAGGACAGTCCACGCGCGTCGTCTTCAGCATTCCGCCGAGGCAGCCCGTAGCCACCACGCAGACCGGTCTCGACAACGGTCAGGCCATCGGACACGGGGACGCCCGCAAAACCCGGCTTACGCACCTGGCAGCGGCTGTCGCGGCCGAGGTCTTCGCACATACGACCGCGCACTTCCCGACGGGCGCGCCATCAGGAGGCCGTACGTCGACGGTGCCTCGTACTCGGTGGTCCTGGCGCCGGCGCTGGCGGCAGCGAGAGCGCCACAGACTGTCAAGGTTTCGCTGCTGACAGAAAACTCGTGTTCAGAAGCGGCCGTGCCTATGATCCTACAAAGCCTAAGCGCGGCGCGGTTGGGCGCATCGGGATTGACTGAGCCAAGGTGCGTGCTCGTCCCTCCACCAACCGCGGCTGATGTGCGTCTCGACGATCTATCCTCAGAGTAGCACCCGTTTGCGACCCACCTCATACCGGTCGCCGCGACCCACGATCGCAACGCAACGGGACGATTCAAGGCGAAACACACGCGGGTGCTCTCACTCGCCAACTAGGGCAGCATGCGTGCTGATCGCTAGGTGGGTCCTGGCGCCGTCTAGTGTCCTGAGCTAGAAGTTCGTTGATGTATTAGCACCCGAGTTTTTGTCCCGGAGCGCGGCGCGAGGACGAGCGTGGCAGGTCCCACGGGAGGAGGAGCAACGTGTTCAGGGGCGAAAGGGTGCCGCGAATTCATCAACGAACTTCTAACTCAGGACACTAGCGTTACCGACTCACGCATGCCGTTCCGATCTTCTATTCACTGATTTATGCGAGAGCGCAACAAGTGTGGATCCCGATCGCGTCGGTGATCGTTTCGGTGCTGGCATCACATCGCCGGCAACGTCATCTTGCCGGCAGGATCTACGTGCGCGACTACGTTGCCGCGAAAGATCTCAACCATCTGAAAGCCTTATGGTTTCTTGGGTATCAAGGAAACCTAAGGCAAACTGGAAAAGAACCTAGGGCAGGCGCCGGCGGGCCAGTCCATGCTCCTACCGCCCGCTCGTGCGGGCGCGTTCTAGTGACCCATGGAGTGGACTCATGCCGACTACATCCTCGCCCAGCGCCTGGGCTTCCTTGCGTTCGTACTGTGTGCCGCCATAGGCCTGTCCGCGTGCAGCAGCAGCGGGGGCGGCGATGGGTTTCGTAGCGCAAGGCGAACGACTTGCCGACGCTGCGGTCTGCGGCGACGGGGTCAGCGTGCTCGACGGAGCGCTTGTGGCCGTACAGCACCCCACGGACGCTGCGCCAGCGCTGGACGCGATCAGCGCCTGGGAAGTGGACACGAGCACAGGCGATCGCCTGGCCTTGGTAGCCCCACCGCGGGCACCGCCGACGTATCGATCAGGCAAGCTTCCGCCAGCCCTTCGTGGTGCTCGCGGACGACGGCCTCTACGCAATCGCCTACGACTTCGTCAGCATCGAACTCTGGTACATCGCCTATGGCCGACGACCGGGGGACTCTAGCGACGCCGGTGAGTCCACCCCGGAACTCCTTGGCCGCATCGAAATGCCATTCTTTGGCGAGATCATCCCAGGTCACAGCACGCTCTCGGTGGAGGAGATTTACACCTTCGCCTCCCGCGGCGGCGTACTTACGCTCAACCTGCGGCTGCGCGAAGAGGCGGGCGACGGGACGTTCTTCTGGGGACCTATGGTGGTGGCCGATGTGTACGAAGATGCGGTTGATCTGATCGATCTAGGAACGCGCGTGTTCGACGCGCGGGTGACGCTAGGCGCCTAGCGCCTGACGTCGGCGGAACGGGCTTTCGCCGTGACTCTGCTTTAGGCGAGTGGGTACGCGTACCGTGTGAAAGGCGCCGGCCCCGACAGGGGGCACTGGCGCCTATCAGTCTGCGTAAGCCTAAGCAGCGCGTCGACGGCGGGAGCCGGCAACTGCCAGGCCGCCGATGGCGGCCAGCCATAGCGTGCTAGGGGCGTCCACCTGGGTGCCGCCGCTGAGCACCGTGAAGCCCGAGTCCAGCAGACTAAAGGTAACGGCATCAAACACCTGGAAGGATTGCGCGCCAGGACCTCCTGGGCCGCCGAGCCACAGGAACTCCACGGCGAAGCCGGTCGCCGTGCCGCCGGCGGGGATGCCGCCGCTCAGGGTGAAGGCATCGTACAGGGCGGGTGAGCCGGGGGCCGAGGCAAAGACCAGCTGGTCCCACTCGGCGTTAACGTCCAGGCTCGATGCCACCAGTAGAGACGACTCGTCATACAAGGCCGTGTCAAAGGCGATGTCGAAGAGCTCGATGGACGTGCCCAGGGAGTCATTGGTGATGGTGTAGTCGTAGCGGTAGTTGTCGCCGCCGAGGTTCGTGACCTCGTACTCGACAAGGGTGGCCCACGCAGACTGCGCAGCGCAAAGCAGCGCCGTGGAAGCGATCAGTGCTCTCATTGTTGTCCCCTCGAAACGCGCGGCGCGATTGCGGATCCGCGCCGTTTATATGACCGAAGCCGGATTCGGACGATCTATTGTTGTCAAGCTCGCACAGTAGCGTGGAAGGATGACAACTTCAAGAACATAGGCGCGCCACGCTAGCTAGTGTCCTGAGTTGGAAGTTCGTTGATGAATTCGCGCGAGTGTTTGTCCCTGAGCGTAGCGCGAGGACGAGCGTGGCAGGCCCCACGGGCGGAGGAGCAACGTACTCAGGGGCGAAAAGTACCCGCGTATTTTTCAACGAACTTCTGGGACAGCACACCAAGAGGCTCTGTTCTTGAAGGGTTCCGCCAGCGTCTCGGTCCCGTACTACTGTTCGAGGCAGGGGATGGTGCTCGTCAGTGGATGGTGCGGCGGCGATGTCTCGCGTTGGTCACCCAATGGGCGACCGCACAGGCTGGTGCCAAAGAACCGCGTTGAGGGGCCTTCACAGGCGACTGCGAAGGCCCCGCTGATCAGCGATCATTCGTGGTCAGTTTCCCGCGGGCGCTTTCGCCGGCGCCTCGCCGCCCACTAGGGGGCGGTACTGCACGTCACGGGGGCCCGTCCTGCGCACGCGTCGCCCATTCGGCGTGACACCGTCGAGCCGCTGCGCACCCTGGCGGTTACCGCCAACGCCACCGAACACCTCATCTGGGGGCGGCTCGGGGAACTCGCAAAGTTCGGGAGGTAGCTCCAGCTCTTCACATTCCTCAGGCGGCGGGAACTCGTCCTCGGGCGGCGGCTCTTCGCCCGGCGGTGGCTCCTCGCCCGGCGGCGGCTCCTCGCCTTCTGGGACTACCCCATCGGCCAGGTCCACGTCGAAGGAGCCAGCGCCGTTGGGCGTGAAGATCAGGAATTTGAAGTCGAGATCGAAGCGGTCGCTGCTGGTGAACTGCTGATAGATGTTCACTACATCGTTCACCGCGAAGGGCGCCGTGCTGAGGTCGAAGGGCACGGAGTCGAGCGTAGCGCCGTTCGACACGCCCACGATCGCGTCCGCCGCACTCAGGCCGCGATAGGCGATGACTACCCTGCCATCCGGGAACAGGTTGGCCTGGATCGTGTTGGAGCCCGTGGCGGAGAACTCAGGCAGCGCATCCCAGGTGGCCACGAAGCGATCCGGCAGTGCCTTGAACCACACGGCGCCACCGGTGTTCGGGTTGAGGTCGTCGAAGAACGGGGCAATCTGCGGCTGGTCCTCAAAGTCTCCCACGGACTCGGTGAAGTCCCCGTCGCCGAAGGTGAAGGTGAGGCGGCCGTTGGAGTTGATGAACACTCCCGTGTACACCTGCCCGTAGAAGGGGAAGGTGAAGGCGGGATCGAAGTCGCGGAAGTCGAAGTCGTCGTCGCTCTGGAACAGATTGGTGCCGAAGTCTTCGTCGAAGAAGAAGCTAAGCAGGGTGATCTCGCCCACGTTGGTCACGCTGTCGCGCAGGGGCGAGACGCTTTGAGAGGTGCCAGAGAACAGTTCTCCGTCCACTTCGATGGAGGCGACACAGCTCACCTGACCAAGCGTTGGTACGCCCTCAATGCTGAACAGACCGCTGCTGTCCGTCTCGTCCGTGAAGCTGTCGCCACCGCACACGACGATAGCTCCCTCAATGGGGTTGTCCTCAAGGAACACCTGGCCCACCACGCGCGTTAGCGGATCCTCGATCACCTCAAAGTTGAGCGCCTCGGTTTGGGCAGTGGCACCCGCGAGGTCCGTGGCCACGGCATAGACGCGTTTGGTTCCTACCGTTGCGCCTAAGCTCGTGGCGCTCAATCGGTAGGGCGGGGACGTGTCCGTATCCAGCAAGACATCGTTGTCGTTGAACAGCTGAACGGCGGCCACGAGCACGTCGTCCGTAGCGTCCACCAGCACCTCGATCGTCTCGTTTACGACAAACTGCGTGCCGTCCTCGGGGGCCAGGATCTGCACGGTGGGCGGTATCCCGGCCGTGTCGCCCACGCGCCGATATTGGGCGATCGACAGGGTCGTGTCCCCGGTCGTGCCGAAGTCACCGCCAACGATGAAAAACTCACCGGTGACGTAAGCGTACTCGACATCCAGCGCGATGCCCGTGCCGGCATAGTCCCCAAGGCTGGTGAGGTCGATCGTGTCGATGAAGAACGAGTCATCGGGAATCAACACGTCCACGATGGCGACGGCATTCGGGAACAGCTGTTCGGCGAAGAAGGCCAAGCCACTGGTCAGGGCCACATCGCGGGGCACGAAGTCCTGGCCGATGCTGGCGCTGACGATGACCGGTGCCGCGGGATCGCTCAAGGAGACCACGTACCAGCCTTCGTCGAAGGCGGCCACGTAGGCGAAGCCGTCGTCGACCACGACGTCCTTTACGTCCGCAAGGGCTAAGGTGCCCACGAGCACCGGGTTGTCGATATCGCTCACATCGATGACGAACAGGCCGCTATCGCTACCGATCACGGCGAGACCAGCGTCCGCGCCTACGCCTTTGGCTGTGCCGATACCGCTGACGCTACCGCGCAGCATGGGCTGCGACGGTTGGCTTACGTCTGCGATCTGCAGGCCCGCAGAGCCGTTGGCGAGGTAGACGATGTTGCCCGCGACCACCAGATCTTGTGCCGTCCCGCCCGTCGAGGTGCTGCCCACGGCCACTGGTGTTAGCGGGTTAGCCACGTCGAACACGGCCAAGCCCACGTCGCCGTTTGCGAGGAACGCATAACCGGAGCTGACCTTGACGTCGATGCCGACGCCACCGCTACTGATGGTGGTGCCGAGGACTGGGTTCTCCCGATCACTAACGTCAACGGTAACCAGTCCCGCGGAGCCCGCCGCGACGAAGGCAACGTTCCCGGCCACGTCCACGTTGTTGGCGTAACCGGGAATGTCGATCACCGCTGTGGCCACGGGTTCGAAGGCCGACACGGTGCCGCTGACCGTGCGCGAGAAGCTGCCGTTGCTCACGGTGATCTCACACAGGCCGGGGTTAAAGCCGACGACGAAGCCGTCCAGGTCGTTGCCTTCTCCCTGGAAGGCGAGATCGCATACGCTGGGGTTTGCAGCCTGGTACAGCGTGCCGCGTGCGCGGCTGGTCAGATCCAGGTCTGACCCATCGACCAAGGTGGCGGCAACGGTGAGCTGTTGGCCCTCGTTCTGCGCCGGGAAGATGTCGTTGTTGACGATCGTGAAGGTGTCCGGCGTCACCTGGAAGTCTATGATCGCCGCGTCGTAGTTCACGTCCCCGCCGTCGCTCGGGTCCGTGCCCAAGGTCACTTCTAGCGCGTCGCCAATGCCATCGCCATCCGTATCGGTGAGCAACGGATCACTGACGAAGCCGTCAGTCCCCGGCTCCACCTCCTCGCCGTCGCTGAGGCCGTCGCCGTCCGTGTCCGCGGCGTTCGGGTCGGTGCCAAGAAAGAACTCGTCGAGGGCGCTCAAGCCGTCGCCGTCCTGGTCCTCCAGCGCGTCCACGGGATCTTCGGGATTGAGTCCGTTCTCGGTCTCGAAAAAGTCCGGGATGCCGTCGCCGTCCATGTCGCCCGTGGTATTGACCAACACGCGCCGCGCCGCGAACTGTCCGCTGAGGTCAGCGCTCACGAGCGTCACCCCGTTGCCCACGGCGCGGATGATGCCGTTATCGCTCACGGTTACCACTTCCGGGTTGAGGCTCGTGTAAACGATGCCGCTGCCCGCGCCGGTAACGTCCTCCGTGCGCCCGTCGTTGAAGCTCGCGCTTACGGCGAGCTGGCGGCTGTCGTTGACCACGATGAGCTCGATGGTCTCGGTGGAGGCGAAGTTGATGGCGCTCGGGATCTCCACGTTCTCAAAGGCGATCTCGCCGACCGCACTGATGCCGTCTTCGAGCACGGTGAAGAAATCACTCTGCCCGGAAATGGTAGTGCCATCCTCCAGCGTGCACGTGGCTCGCGCCCGTACCCTGCCTTGGTTAGCAGGTACGTTGGGTAGTGACCAGCCGCCGTCCTCGGCGACGTTTACCGTGCGGTTGAGGATGTTGATTACACAGTTCTCGTCGAGCGTTTGGCCGTGCGCGGCACCGGCCATGCAGAGCAGGGACGCAGTGGCGAGCGCTGCGCCGCGAGCGCCCTTCGCGCAGCGTCGATTTAGGGGCACGATGGTCATCGATTCATCCTCACTACACGCGAAGTTGCCATTGACAGGTGTCGTTAGGTCCCTGTTGTCGTCTCGTCGATCAATCACTGGCTAGGCCCCTAAACTGCGTCGCGGCAAGCGCCGTGCGAACGTCGCTGGAGATAAGCCAGCGCATGAACGTGTCCTGGTAGAAGAGGTTCACCAGCGTGCGCGGACCGCCTTCGTCTTTGCGAAAGGCAAGAGAGCGTGCGAACTGGAACTCACCCGGCGTTTGCAGGAAAGCGATCTCGATTGGGCTCGCGTTTCGCCATACCTGGCGCACGGCGCCGCCAAAGTTCTCCTTGAAGAAGTCGCTGTTGGCCTCACCACCGGTGCTGCTCAGGTTGCGCGTTAGCCGGTCCGCGCTGCGTTCATCTACCAGTCCCGTGACGCCCTTGACGCCGAGTTGGTCAGCGATGGAGAGAAAGCGCTCGTACCAGGCGTTCACGTCGTCACGCGTGGCGTTGCTCGGCTCCTCGATGAGGATGGCGTAGCGATTACCGTCGGGCTGGCCCACGGCCACCTCCACCAGGGGCGGACCACCGCGTCGCTTGGCGTTGAAGTCCGCGAGGGGCTCGAATAGGAAACGGCGCGGATCCCGCGCGGCTAAGCGCACCGCGCGCGTGAGCAGGGCCACGAGATCGCTTGGCTTATAGCCTAAGGGGATCATCAAGCTGCCGTCGTCAGCCTCGGTCATGACGAAGGTGAAGGTGTCACCTTCGGGGGCGAGCTGCTCGCGGGCATCCACCACGAACACCCGCTCCTTACCTAGCTTGAACATGTGGGTGACGACGAAGAACGCGTAGCGCGAGTAGCGAGCCCTGGACTTCTCCAGACTGGCCGCCAGGCCTTCGTCCGTGAGTCGCTCCGGCGGCCCCGTCACGTAGCGACGGGCCAGGGCCTCGTCGCCTTGGAGGATGGCCGATAAGGCTTCGCTAAATCGCGCCACGTCCGGCCGCTGGTTGCGCACGCCGCTGTTCACGGATTCGGCCATCTCCTCCCCAAGCACCTTCACGTACAGGGGGGCCGGCAGGTTCGCGCGCTCGACGCGGATCGGTGGCGTGAACACAAACTCCACGGCTTGCGCCACGGTGGGTGCCCACAGCCCGGCGCATAGGGTGATCAGCGCCACGTAAAGCCGTTGGCGCGGCTGCCCTAGGGCCTGCATTCGCAGCCTCAACCCGTTCATCAGAAGCCCTCGAAGATCACGAACTCAAAGCCGATGAATGGCCCGTAGCCCGGTATCGTGACTTCCGCGCGCAGCAGTATCTGGCCGAGGGTGATTTCACCAGACAGGCCCGAGTCGCAGCTGTTGCCGTTGAAGCTCAAGCTGCCGCCGATCGAGCCCTGCAGGCCGATGGGGGTGATCTCGAGCTCAGGCAGGCAGTTTTCGCTCTCATCGCCAAAGACCTCGATTTCCAAGCAGGCGGTAGCTTGGATCGTGGGCGCTAGATCGAGGGTGACGTTGCCGCCGATGTTGCCGAACCCACACTGCTCGCTGTTACAGGTGTCCGTGCGGAAGCCCACTTCGCCGGAGAAGTTGAAGGCGGCAGTGAGGAATACGCCCACGCGGCCCGCGGCCTCGATCTCCACCTCCACCCCGAAGGCATCGAACAGCTCAACCTCGAAGTCCCACTGATTGAGCCCGCCGCCGGGCGGGAAGATGCTGGCGGACGCGGAGCCCGTGAGCATGCCCGAACCGGAAGACTCGACGTTGCCGCCGGTGACCAGCTCGCCCGTGTCCTTGTTGCAGCAGTCGCGTATGCGCCCGGAGTTGACCGACACGCTGGGCGTCAAGTTGACCATTACACCGGGAATGAGGTTGATCTTGGTCTCGTACTCGTTCTCGAAGATTGCGGGGAACTCGAAGGTGCTGCCGGCTTGGGCCATCCAGTCGCCCAACGACACTTCTTCCTCTTCGCCGCCCATGCACAGGATGCACATGTTGTCGGGGTCCGGCATGGTGCCGTCGGCCTTGTTTACGGCCTCACCACCCATGCATTCCTTGCAGCGCGACTCGGGCATTTGCGAGTCGTCGGGCTGGCAGACACAGTTGTCGTCGCACTGCTGGCACTCGGCGCAGTCATTGGTGCAACCGCTGCCACCGGGCTGCGATCCGCAGTGCCAGCCAGCCTTGACCACGCCTACGCCAACGTTCGAGCTAATCTCCGCGCCGTTCTCACTCACCGTGCCGAGGCCGATGGAGACGAACGCCTCCAGGTCGTGATCGAAGGAGAACATCTCCACCTGGGCACCCGGCTCGTAGCCCTCGAAGTTCGGCAAGGTCAGGCGCGCTGGCGGATCAAAGATCGTGTCACTCGGCTGGATGGTAATGATGAACCGCGGCTGCATGCCGTCTGGCGGCGGCATCGGCACGGCTGCCGTGTTCACCGGCGTGACCGAGACCAGGCCTTCGCGCGAGCCGTCGGGGAAGGTCACGGAGTTGGCGGCGATGTCCAGGCGGAAACCGGGGAAGCGGGGCAGGGTGAGGGACACATCCTCGGGGCCGGCGAAGACCGCGTTATCCGTGTCCAACCTGACCATGTAGATAGGTGCAGGCAGCTCGTTCTGAGCGCCGGCGATGGTTACCAAGGGGAAGCTGAGGTTGGGGTAGGTGTCCTCGCCGGGGATCGTGGAGCCGTCGGCCACCACGTGTACGGAGCCCGCTGGCACTTCGGTAATGCGGAACTGGCCGTCGGCGCCCGTCACGTCTTGGCGCTCTGTCCCCTCGATGGAGACGGTGACTCCCTCTAGGGGCTCGTCTTGGTTGTCGAGTACCACGCCCACAACCGTGGTTTCACTGACGGGACCGGCGTCGAAGGCGCTGGCCGTGAAGCCTGCGCGAGGCGGCGCGTTGGCGTTCTCTGCGTCCAGCAGCGTGGCCGTCACGCGCTGCGCATCTCGTCCCGATAGGGTGCCGAGCGTTAAGCGGACGGCGGCACGACCGTCCATGTCCGTCACCACGGTCTGGCTGCTGGCGCCGTTGTCGAAGGTGCCGCCACCAGCCGACGCCTCGAACAGGACGCGCGCGCCGGCAACGTCGTTGGCGCCGCTGTCCGTAATCAACACGACTAGCGGTAACGGCAACCGCTCTCCGGTCGCGCCCACCTGGTTGTTGCCGGTGGAAATGCTGACCTTGTTACCAAGACGAGGCAGGGCCGACGCGGTGAACACGACTTGCGTCGGGAACCCGACCACCTGTGCGCGCACCTTCTGGTTGGCAGTACCCGCGCGCTCACCGAGGGTGAAGTTGACGGACGCGCGGCCGTCGGCGTCGGTCGTCGCCATCACGGCGCGCTCTTCGCCCGACAGTCCCGTCTGCACCGTGCCCGAGCCCTGGGTGACCCGGAATACTACCGTCTCGTTAGGGACCGGTTGGGCCTGCGCGTCGGTGAGGCGCACGACGAGGGGTGCGGCCAAGGCCTGGCGGATCATTGCCGATTGGCCGTCACCGCTCTCGGCGACGAGTTGCCCGCCCGTGGGTTCGCTGTAAATGAGCGTAATGGTCCGCGCGGCGACGTTCCCCACCAGATCCGTGGCCGTGGCCGTGATCGTATTCTGACCAAGCACCAGGGGCACGCTGGCCGAGTAGCTGCTGTTGGCGACGCTGGCCGCAACCCCATTCACGGTGACCGAGGTCTCTTCCTGCGGCGAGCTGCCGCGCACGATGTCCGTGACGGCACCGGTCACGGTGATCGTGTCCGTGAACACTTCGCCGCCTTCGCTGTGCGAGTCGATGGTGACCGCCGGTGGGGTGGTGTCCAGGGTCACGCTGAGCGAGTCAGTCACCTGCATCTCGCCCGCCATGACGCGCGCGAGGATGATGTTCTCACCCTCGCTGAGCTCAACCTGCGTGCTGAAGGTGCCGCCGCTGGGGACCACGCTCTCGCCGTTGACCGTAAGTTCCGCGTCCTCTGGCTGCACTGTTCCCGTGACCTCGAGTGGGCTGCCACCGACCGTAGTGAACGGCGCGGGCGTCTCGATGGTGACCGACAATAGTGGTTCTAGAACCGCATCGAACTGGTAGCTGAGGTCGTCCTCGTTGAAGGGGCCTCGGCGGTTGTGGCGCACGCGAAAGGTGTCCGTGCTCGCAACCGTGTCCCCAGCCCCTACGGGACCGAAACTCGCCCCGTCGTCTACCAACGTGAGGTAAACAGAGTCGGTGCTAATGGTGGCCGTCACGCTGCTTGCGTTCTGAGCCCCTTCGTTAGTGACGCGCAGACGATACTCATACTCGAAGTTGAAGCGGTCAACGCGGTCCGAGGAGATGAGTTCTAGGCTGACTGGCGCTATCTGGCCCACCGCTGGCGCAGCCAGCAGCCCGAGCAAGAGCGCGGACCAGGCGATGTTCAGCAACCGATTAATTTTCATAAAACACCTGAGGGATACCGTCGTCGGGCCGAAGGGAACGTCGGGGCAGTGCACAAGGGAACCATGACGCGCGCCCTCGACGCCGCAGGCAGCAGCAGCGTGGCTAGGGGCGCTTCAGCGATTAGCGTGGAGATCGAGTCCCTCGCGTGCCGCAACGCGGTCAGCTTGCAGCGCAAAACCTTCCCCTGGTCGCGGGCTACCCTTGTTATGCTCGTCGTTGGGCTTTACGCCACGGACTTGATTCTAGCGTTTTACAATTCACGATCAACTGTTAAATTGTTGCTGCACTGCCCAGCACGAATGTTGCCGTTGTGGGTTCGCGGCCTGCCCCCCATCTCGCTTCCCCGGCCGTGGCTTAACCGGCGCTGTCAATTGCCCGCCTGCGTGAGGTGCTGATTCTCCGCGTGCAGGTCGCGCGACACCCCACGACGGTACTAAAAGGTGGGCTATGCAGATGCCGCCGACGTGAGGAGAGGTCCTCAGCAACGACTAACGTCGCGCTATCCTCACCCCACGCACGTGGTTCATCGCGCAGGGCGAACCCTGGGAGAGGCATCCCTGGATGTAAGTGGGCCTAGTCGGGCTTGTACCGGCTGGGGACCAGTTCCCGGTGGCAACATGCGCTCTCGCAGGGAACGCCAATGCCGGGCCCGACGGATGGCGCAGCCGATCGGTCATGACTCGTGCTAAGTAAACGAGCTAGGCGGGTCTTGGTGAAGGTGCCGTCGTACTGAGGCGCTCGTTAGTGCGGTGGCCTCGTCGGCGTTGTCTAGCTTAAGCGCTTGGGAAAGCGGAGCGAAGTAGGCGATAGTCGCTGGCGAACGAGCTCAGCGGCAACGTGGGTAGCAAGCGCGGTCTTGCCGTTGCCGCCGGGACCCGTAACGGTCACAAGGCGCGGTCCGCCTCCCGGAGCAAGTGAAGAAGGGCCGCTAACTCCGCTTTGCGACCGAACAATGGGCCGTTCGGGGGTCGGTAATCGATTTGCTGCTCCGGTGGAGCGCAGCGGTGGAAACGCCGTGCGTACCATCTCCGGATGGGTAACGGAGTACAAGCGCAGCGGCGCCTGCAGTCCCTTGAGGTGTGCGTAGCCCTGGTCGTTCGCCTCGGTGGCGTTCGGAAGCCCGTTGACGTCAATGGCCGCAGCGCTCACCACGATCTGACCGCCCTAGCCGTAGCTCATGATTCGTGCGGCCCGGTTCGCGCTGGGGTTGTCGATCAGGGAAACTTGCTTCTCGGAGCAACGTGGACATCCAAGCGAACCCACAGGCCGCCTACCTCGGCCCAGTCAGTTCTCGCGCGCGCGTTGAAGTTCCACGGCGCACTCGATTGAACTGCCCTTTTCGAACAGGGCGAAAATGCCGTCGCCTGCGCGATGAACAGTGCTGCCACCGTGCATGGCGATTTGGCTGTCGACTATCTCGTCGTGACGCTTTGTTGCCCGTTGCATCTGTTCCGGCACACGCTCCCAGCGCTGCGTGCTTTCCTCGATCTCGGTGAACAGGTAGCCGACCCAACCGACCGTAGTCATCTGCGCACCCCCCCTTTTGTAGACCTCGAGCCACGATCTTCCGAGCTGAGTCACCTGACAGAAAAGCGTGCGTGGCAAACCTACCGCTTCAAGTATCCTGCCAGGTCGCCTTGACGTTGAAGCACGTTGTGTGTTCTGGCGCCGAATGCGAAGTGGCGTGGTGCGGTGACGCCATCGGGTCGCGGGCGTAGCGGTGGCAGGGCAGGGGCTGGTGCAGTCCCCGATGGTGGCGCGGAGCAGACCGCCCCACGGCGTCCGTAAGACGTCGGTCGGTGAGCTGGGCGCAGCGGCTGAAGCGTGTGTTTCGGATCGCTATCGGTGATCAACACGCCTTCGTATTCGTCAGCGGCAAAGAAGTCGCTAGTGCCCTCAAAGGGAGTGCCGACGCCATCGGTGTCGAAGTCGAGGAGCGCGGCATGGGAGAGCGGCGCGAAGGTCAGCAGGGCGGTGATGATCAGTGCCTCGCATTCATGCGAGCCTCCTGGGGCTCGAGGCGAAACACTCGGTTTTTTCGGTGGTCCCGTCAGGGCAGTGTGCTGTGGAGTCGATATGTCGCACTCCAGTCAAGCCACTGTTGACCTACGTACCAGTTTCATCGATCGGGTGATGCCGCGCACGGTCGCTTGTCGCCATGGCCTTTGAGGGCATGTGCTCAAATCTGCGTTCGTTGCTGAGTATTAGGTCTGCTTGGAGTACGAGGGCAGATGTAAAGTTAAGTGATCGGATAGCGGAATCGTGCGTAAGGCGGGGTTCGAATCGGTGAACCCGTTACGCGTAAGTCAGAGGTGTTTGTAGCTAAGAGCACTGCGATGCGGCGTCATGGGAATTTTTCCTGCTGAGTAACGGTTCTCAGGCTTGCGTGCGACGTTGTGTGATCTTGGAGCACTCCACGTTCGTAGGTAACTCGGTACCTATAGCAAGTGCACGTTGGCGTTAGTCAAGCGTTGAATGGGCTTACGCAACCCTCGTTGAGTCAACGAGATTCGGAGCAAGAAGATCATGTTTAACTCGAGAGCTCGGTGGAGAGCATACGCTGGAGCTGCAGCTGGAGCGGCGTTGCTGGGTGGTGTGTTGCTCATGACGAGCGGTCTACCCGGGCTAGGTCGGTCGGATGAGTCTACGGGCAGCCCAAGGTTTGTTGACCAAGTGGAGTCTGCCAACGGCGACACATGGCGCGCGCAAGCCTACCCCAGTGCCGTGTTTCGCCAAACGTATGCAGGGCTCTACTGGGACGAGATTTTTAGGGTACCGAGTGGTCAGCTCGTCGGGCTTCATCCCCATCGCGACGGCGGCCTATTGGCGACCACGGACCTGGGGGAGGCGTGGGTAAGTGATCGCACGGGCACCGAATGGCAGCGATCGAAAAAGGGCCCAGAAACGCCGATCAATGGCATTGACTGGATGGGCGAAGAGCTCGCAGTGGCGGTCGCAGATGACGGCGTTTTGCTGCGCACCGTCGATGGCGGTGCTCATTGGAAACGCGTCGCGACCGGCGTGAAGGAAGACCTCATTGGCGTCAGTTTCATCACCTCACAGCAGGTGTGGGTGAGCGGTGATGACGGGCGACTACTGCGCAGCGCAGATGCGGGAGCGGCCTGGCGCCCGATCGTCTCTGGCACCAAGAGCAAGTTGAATCACGTGATGTTTGACGAGCAGGGGCTAAATGGATGGGCCGTAGGCGAAGGCACGACGCTGGCACGGTCGAGAAACGGCGGGCTGCGATGGTACGAGGAACGTCGGCCTACCGAGATTCCGATGGAATTCATTAGGGTTCAGATCGATCTCTCCCAGTTGACGTTGGTTTCGGCCCAAGGGCACCAAGTGGTAAGTCAGGATGAGGGTGAGCATTGGGAGCTAGGGGCTCCATTGGTGGTAGACCAAAGCGCGGTGCTTCCCGGTGCCCAAGGTCCTCGCAACAGGCTCGCGAGCCAGGTCGGCGGCGAGTGGCTTTTGAGCGGTGAATCTCCACCCTTGTATTCGCATCGGGATCAATTCCCTTCGACCAAGTAGGCGCGCAGGCTGCCCGCCGTGTTGGTGGTTTCGGCCTTGGCCCACAAGCGCTTGCGCGCGCGGTGAAGGGTCTTGCTGAACGCCGTTGCCTCCAGGTCGAGATCCGCCGCGACGCTCTCGCGATCTTCGTCCTGGAGGTAGCAACGGCGCAGGAGTTCGCGATCCCGAGGGACGGGCATGTCCTCGACGAGACGCTCGGAGATCTCGACCAGCTCGCGAGCGGCTGCAACGCTCGACGTGTCGTCTTCTAGCGCCAGGGTCTCCAACTCCTCGTTAGGCAAACGAAGGGCGTGGTTCCAGCAGCGGCGCAGCTCGCCTGCCGCGACGCGGCGCGCTACGCCGCATAGAAACCCGGGCAGTGCTTCGGGCTGGCGCAGGGCACCGGCTCGTAGCTTGGTCAGGGCGACGACCCAGCTGGCACTGAGCCAGTCCTCTCCGTCCATCGGGTTGTTGGCGTAGCGCCTGAGCGAGTTTTGCATGGAGCTGTTGTAGCGTCGGTAGATTTCGGACTCGGCCCGTCGCGATCCCGCTGCCACCGCAGCGACGAGGGTGGCGTGGTCCGTTTGTGGGTCGATCGAGATAGGAGCTTCTTTCACTAGCGATGCCTCCGCGAGCGGGGTGCCGCCGGCCGCGCGGAATGCGCGATCGGTCCGACCCGTGGAGCGTCTAGGGGCATGGCGTTGAAAGTCTTGGAACGCGATTGAAGTCCAGATGGAATTGTCTGGAACTCTTTTTTCTTCAGGGTGTTAGAGGTGTGAGTGGGCGTTACGGTGGCAGTACGCAGGCGTCGCTCAAATGCGCTTCAAACTCCGGGTCGCGCTTGACTGAGGAGTAGGGAAAGCCGAGGCGGACTGCCTCGCGCAGGCTCTCACACATCCGGACTAGCTCGCCCCGAACGGCCCAGATCGTCGCCTGTCGCTGGTGGACTTCCTGATTGTCGGGGGCGATGTCGCGAGCCTCATCGATGAGTTGCCCCGCGCGGTCGAAGTCTCCAAGGCGGGCGTGATAAAGCGCTAGGTCGGCGAGTACGTAGCTATCCGAGGGATCGATCTTAAGGAAATCTTCGGCGAGCGCCACGGCCCTCTCGAGCACCTCCCGCACTTCGTCGGGGGGCGCCCCCATCTGCTGGAGTGCCTCGGCGAGCAGACCATAGGCCCAGTAGGCATCCTCTCCGGCGTCGATGGCGCTCCGGTAGAAGCTGGCGGCGTCGCCAAACTCGTGGTCGTAGTACGCGATGAGCCCGCGGTTGATCAACACGAAGTTCAGCGGCTCGATGGAGATCGATTTGTCGAGTGCATCCTTTGCCGCAGGGTAATCCTCTAGCAGGAATCGGGTGGCGCCTAGATCTCCGTACACCACGGCGCTGTCGGGCATGAGCTGGCTCACCCATTGAAAATATTTGAGCGCTTCGGGGTACCGCTCGAGCTTAAACATGAGGTCACCAAGCGCCGAGTACGTGGCCCAGTAGCCCGGGTTTACCTCGAGCGCGTCGCGCAGCAGGCGCTCCGCCTCGACCTCGCGACCGAGTTCGAAATACGTGTCTGCCAGCTCGATCGAGACATCCTGGTTGTCCGGCGCCTGTTTACGTACGGCTTCGAGCTGAAGGACGCTCTCTTCCAGCTTGTCGTTCTCTCGGTACAGGGCTCCGATCGAGATCTTCGCTTCGGCGAGGCCTGGCTCGAGCGTGAGGGCGCGATTGCACAGAGCCTCTGCGTTGTTGTAGTCGGGACGGTGCCCGGAGACGATGAATAACCGTAGGTGCGCCTCACACGAGCCGGCGAGGGCGGCGGCGTAGCGTGGCTCTATCTCTAGGGCTTGGGAGAAGAAGGATATCGCCCGTCGCAGGTTGGACTCCTCGTTAGTTCGGCGCAGGTATTCGAGGCCCGCATAGTAGGGTTGTACGGCTTGTGCACTCGTGACTTGCGGCGGACCAGGGTTAAGTGGCGTTGGGCTGGTGGGCGATTGCGCAGGCCGTCGCTCCTCCAGTGCTCCATCGGCGAGCCATTGCGCGATCGCTTCAGCGATTTGTGAACCAAGCGTGTGAAACGCTTCCGGATTCACCGTGAACCTGCCTGACTCGACCACGCGGCCCTCTTGGCGCTTGGTGGTATTGACTAGGGTGACGGTCACCGTAATCCGTTGATCGCCGTGCTCAATTGTGCCGTCGACGATGTAGTCCGACCGAATGTTCTTTGCCAGCGTCAGTATGTCCTCGCCGGTGTTCATTCGTGGGAACGACACACGGTCCGAGATCACGTTGACGTCGGCGACCTGATGCAGCTGCTCCAGTATGGCGCGCGAGAGGTCACGCCCGAGCTGTTCGCTTTGTCCCGTGGGACTAAGCAGCGGGACGGCGGCGATGGTCACCGGGCGTGGGGGTTGCATGTGCAGGGCGATCCCCACGAGGCCTAGTAGCACGACGGCGACGGCGATGAACGTCATGGCCCGAGTCGCTCGCCTGCGGGTGCGAAGCTGCCCTGCGTTTCCAGCGTTTAGCATCGTCACCAACACGCGATCGACCGCATGCTGGCGCCGGCGAAGGGTGCGCCCCCGCCAGGTGCTAGGGTCTCCCGTGAGATCGACAAAGGCCCGTAGGTTGGTGCCGTCGCAGTCTTTCAGCAGCGCTTGCTGCAGCTCGCCAATGTCGTCGCCGGGCTCACCGACCTGGGCGATGATCACGCGATCTAGGTCTTGGTGGGTGTGCCTCAGAAATTCGTCCAGCTCTTCGCGAATGAACGGGGACGCGAGCGCATCACGTGACAGGCACAGTAAAAAGTAGCGGCTTGCACGAATGGCGGGCTTGAGCACTTCCTCCAGGATTTTCCCTCTCGGCAGCCCCTCATCTTCCAAGTCGAAGAAAAACTTCGGCGCACGAAAGCGCACGCCACTGGCTTGCCGGAGCCGGTCTACCAGCCACTCGGCCGTTTCCGTATTGGCCTGCCGGGCGTAGCACACGAACGCGAGGTACTGCTCTGGGTCATCGACCTGTGTCTGTTCGCTCAGCGGGATCTGCTTCGCGTCGGCCACGTTCTCCATGAGGCCTGGCGCGTCGCTAGAGACAACGGCGTTTGTGCCTGCGCGCACCGCTGGCCACTGGACAGGGGCGAAGAGTCCGTAACCCTCTCCTGGTTTCGTCATGATGTACGTGGGATTGGCGCCCGAGCAACCCAAGGCACGTCGAAGGCGAGAAACGGCGTTGGCTACGGGAGATTCGCCGACGTAGTGCTCTCCCCACACCTCGAGGATGATGGTCTTGTTCGCCACCACTTGGTTCGCATGGGTGGCCAGGAGGTAGAGAACCTCGACGAGCTTTGGCTCTATGCTCTTGGTCTTCTCGCCGCTGCGCAGCTCGCCTTTGAGCGGCAGCACTGTCCACTCACCCACCAGGAAGGGCTCTGTCCTCAGTTCCATCGAGCTTTCGGTTCCGGTTGTCCTGTGTGGGGTCACGAGTGTAGCAGGGGATTGAGCGGGGGCGCGGCTCTAGGAATCCGGAATAAACTCTTAGGAGCGGGCGAGGTGAGAAGTCTGCTGGTTTGGCGACACAGTACGGATAACTCGTGGAAGTAGATCAGCGCGCTTTCGGGGCGGAGGAGGTGCTGCGGCAAGTCCTGACGCTCGGCGCAGGTTGGCCCTGCAGTGAAGGCGACTGATCGTCCAGCGAGTTCTTGGCAAGAACCAACGTGGCAACATCGGAGAGGGCTGATGGAGCGAGACGAAAACGATCGCCAGGCGGAGGGTGAACGTCCCCGGGGCGGTGGCAACCCGAAGACCCGTCGCGAGTCAGAGCGGGAGCGGGAAGACACGCAGGAAACGAAGTCCGCCGTCACCTCCCCTCGAGGCCATGAAGCGCCGAGCCGCCCATTGCGGCTCAGCGCCCCGCTCTTACTCAGCGTCTCCGGACTACGTATAAAGCGTGACTTCCCGCACCCGCTCTGACTCGCGACGGGTCTACGGGTTGCCACCGCCCCGGGGACGTTCACCCTCCGCCTGGCGATCGATATCCT
>JBCCWS010000066.1 GCA_039193195.1 Pseudomonadota bacterium | reverse complement strand
TGTTTCGAATGATCCTCTGTGTAGACTCAATCACGAGGGTTATCTCCATGGTTTTGATTGAAAGTTCGCACTTCCATCAAAGTCGATAACCCTCACTTTTTTCAAGTCAGGTGTCAGATCAAGTCGGAACTAGCACACCTGAAGCACAGCGCTAGGGTACCTGTACGTCGAGGAAAGCCAAGTATTGCTCGCCCTGAGTTACCGCGCTCACTACGGCGCCTAGCTTCTTCACCGTGACGCCGTCCGCGTTGGCGTAATCGTGGTCAACGGTGCCGGGCGCCGCAGAGCCACGGTCCATTAGGCAGAGCTTTTCGATAGTGCCCGTGTAGTGGGCAGTCACTTGCACAGCGCCGATGTATCGCTGCTCTCCCGTCGAGGAAGTCACCAGCTGGATCGCGCCCAGAACGTTATCGATCGTCAGCAGCATGTCCGTGGCGGCTGGCGGGTTGCCACTGGTGTCGCCAACGATCTCAAACGGCGGGTAGTCTCCGCCCCCAATGGGAGCGGTCAAGTACGGTGCGGGCATCGGGCGTCCTTGTCGTTCGTGTCCAGAGGACAGTGAGTCAGGCAGGCGGTTGTTCGCATCTAGGCTCTCCCAGCTGCGGCGTCATTGCCCCTTTCGCCCGCAGACGCACCGAACCAAAACACGAGGATGTCGGCTACCGCCTTCGTGAGGAGGCCGAGCATCACGGCGTTTCCGGTCCTACCCCAATCCCGCTCTGCCTGGCTATGCAGGTGGCCGCAGTGATTGCAGCGGCTCCGCGCCTTGCGCCCGATTTGGGTCGGTATGCCCTACCTCTCCAGCACGAGCAATGCGTGCTTAGGAATGAAGTACTCGCCGCACTCGCTTTTGCGGCAGGACACCACGTGATCGTGCCGCGTTCCCGCCTGCCACTACATCCGGATCCGAGACTGCAGGCGATCGGCGACCTCGTCGGAATCGACCACCTCGAAGCGCACGAACCCGTGCTCATCGGTGTAGGCCCTACCATCCCCTGGCTCGCTGTGGACGTGACCACCACTCGGCCGTCCGGGTGCGTCTCCGTACGGGCGCGGCCATCCTCGATCGTGTCCGAGTCGTCGCCGCGGCGCTCCTCCTGGCCGTCGAGCTCGTCGATGCGGCGATGCAGACCAGGGCCACTGTCTCACCGCGGAAGCTGGACTTCGAACCGGCCCACGTGCCGCAGTACTTGCCAGCCGGCCAGAGCTTCATGCCCCAGCGGCTCGTACCCTTGCCGAGGAGCATCGTCTCGCGAAGGTGATCGCAGCTGTCCACCATGTCGGCGAAGCGCGGCCCGCTGGTGTCGAGAAAGAACCGCTCCGTAGGAGCGATGTGGAGGCTCATCGTGGGATCCTGATCTGGGCGCTGCCCTGCGGCGTTGCGCCAGGCGTCCGGACTGATCTTGCTAGCGTTACTTAATCAAGGCGAAGCCGGTGGCGAGTATGATCTCGGCGTCTTTGACCAGGTCGCCTTCATTGAAGACGGGGTCGAGCGCATCGTCACGGATGGAACGTATGGAAGGGGGGCGTATGTGCGCTCTTGGACCCGCCCCATGCCCTCGTGCACCTGTGATGTCTGCACCGTTGGTCGGGTTTCGCTGCCGCTGCCGACGTTAGGTCGGGATCGTCACTGTCTTTCGAGACTGACAAGGACCGATCGTGGCTCTTGGCGTCGGACGCTATCCCTGGAGAATCAGAGCGCCGCAACGCGTAATCTCACAAGTCCCAGGAAATTTGGTCGGGGCGGCGAGATTCGAACTCACGACCCCTTGCACCCCATGCAAGTGCGCTACCAGACTGCGCCACGCCCCGACCGGGCTCGTGCGAGCGGACGCTCGGACAAGATTCGTAATGATACCCGCACTCGCGCGCTCAGGTCACGACTTTCGCTCAAGTTCGCCCTTGAGACGGGCCACTTCCTGCTCGAGCTCCCGGTAGCCTCGCGCCACCCGCCGCAGGGCCTGAACCATGCCCTTGCGCTTGCCGTCGGCCTCGCCCTCCTCCGGGGTCAGGCGCTGAATCATCTGCTTAAGGACTTCGCGACCGCTGGCAACAGATTCGTCGAACGCGGCACTGCGTCCATCGCCCCCGGCGCTCGCCGCGCCTGCGCCGACACCCGCACCGGCTCGCCGCGCGGCTAGCCCTTTCTTCTTCCTCATCATGCCGCCACCGCCGCCGCCCGCACGCGCGCCCACCTTCTTCTTTTTCTTCCGTCGCAGGCCACCGACCTTCTTCAGGGTAGGCGGACTGCCGTCGCTCATGGCGGTCGCATCGAGGTCGTCGTCTAGGGAATCCGGGAGCGCGACACCAGGAATGTCATCCACGGAGAGTTCCTCGAAATCCGCTTCTAGGATCTCCTCGTCTTTCTGCTTCTTACCGGCCACTGCTGGTGACTCCCTTGTTTCGCATAATTCTCAGTGCCTTGCATCGCCTTGTTGAGCATCGTCGGAGGGACAGCTCTGGTAGGATTCCACCTTATCAGAGGCCAAACTCAGGAAACCGGCACCAGTGAGCACCCGCCCCAATTCGCCCAGGAAACACGCGTTCGACTGCCTGTTCGCAGCCGCCCTGTCGGTGATCCTCACCACCCCGCACGCCAGCGCAGCAACCGATGCGGAGATCGCTGACAAGGTGCGCGACTGCGCCAACATCCCCCGGGACAAGGTCCGATTGCGCTGCTTCGACGCGGCGCTGCGCGAGCCGCCGGCGACGACCTCGACCGCCAACGCCGAGGTTGAACCGCCCGAGCCGGAACCGTTGCCCCCCAAAGCGGCGCCGAGCGACGATGACTTCGGCAAGGAGCAAGTCGAGCGACGCCAGGCTAAGGGCAAGAAGCAGCCGCCCGAGGAGACCCCACAGATCAAAGCAACGGTAGCTGCCATCTCCAAGCGGCGCGACGGCTTGCTCACCATTACCTTGGACAACGATCAGATTTGGCGCCAAAAGTCGGTAACCAGCCTGTTCCGTTTGCGGGAAGGTGACGAGGTGACTGTGAAGAAGGGGCGCTTCGGCGGGTACACGCTAGTGGCGCCGGGTCGTAAATCCACGGCAGTCACTCGACTGGAGTGAGGTTCAAGTCAGCTAGCGCCTCAGATCCCTCAAAATCTCTTCAAGTTCCGAGCGTAACTGCTTGATAATCTGCTGGCTTTGCGTGACGTCTTCGCGGGCTGCCTCACCTGTGAGCTTCTGCCGTGCACCGCCTATCGTGAAGCCCTCATCGTAGAGTAGGCTGCGAATTTGGCGAATGATGATCACGTCCTGGCGCTGGTAGTAGCGCCGATTGCCTCGACGCTTAACCGGCTTGAGCTGCGGGAACTCCTGCTCCCAGTAGCGCAGCACGTGGGGCTTTACGGCGCACAGATCGCTGACTTCACCGATCGTGAAGTAGCGTTTGCCAGGGATGGCCGGCAGTTCGTCGTTATTCGCCGGTTCCAGCATAGGCCTCTACTCGCGCTTTGAGCTTTTGGCCTGGCCTGAAGGTCACCACGCGGCGAGCGGTGATGGGAATCTCCTCGCCGGTTTTGGGGTTGCGGCCGGGTCGCTCGTTCTTATCTCGAAGATCAAAGTTACCAAAACCGGAAAGCTTGATCTGCGATCCCGACGCCAGCGCGTTGCGGAGCTCCTCGTAGAATAGGTCTACGAGCTCACGCGCCTCTCGCTTGTTGAGCCCGAGTTCGTTATATAAGGATTCGGCCATGTCGGCCTTGGTGAGTGCCATCTCAGTCTCGGATCTTCGCGCCCAGCTTTTCTGCCACCTGCCGGCGAACCTGGTCGATGACCTGATCCGCTTCCTCACCGGTTAGATTGCGCGACGACTCCTGCAAAATCAAGCCCAAAGCGATACTTTTTAGACCTGAATCTACTTTGTCCCCGCGGTACTCGTCGAACAGCACCACCTCCTGAAGTAGCGGCCCCGCCGCCTCCCGGATCGTGCGCACGATCTCGTGCGCGGGCGTTGCCTCATTAACCAGGAGCGCCAAATCCCGACGACTTGACGGATACTTGGACACGGCGGTGAAGTTCGGCAGCCCGCCCTCCGTCAGCGCCGCCATGCTCAGCTCGAAGCAATGAGTGTTCGCTGGAAGGTCGAGCGCCGTCAGCTGGCTCGGGTGCACCGCACCGAGAAACCCAACGTCCTGACGGCCGCGTCGCACCCACGCACTCTTGCCCGGGTGCACCAGACCCTCGGGCCCGCCGGGCACAAACTCCAGGCTTCCATCTGCCGTGAGCGCGAGGAGCGCTTCGAGGTCGCCCTTCACGTCGAAGAAGTCGACGGCGAGGGATGTGTTCGCCCAGCCTTCGGGCTTCGCGGCGCCGCACGCGACACCGGCCAGCATCTTCTCCTCGCGAAACCCGCCCTGCCCGTCAGTCAGGTAGCGTGCGCCCACTTCAAACAAGCGCACGCGACTGCGTTGCCGCGCCACGTTCTGCCCTAACGCCACCAAGAGTCCGGGGAGAAGACTCGGTCGCATCACCGCGAGATCCGAGCTGATGGGATTGGCGAGGGTCGCGTCGTTGTTGGGCATGCCCACCTTGTCGAGCAGCGCCGGATCCTGGAAGCTGTAGGTGATCGCCTCCTGGTAGTCGCGATCCACCATCAGCTGTTTCAGGCGCACGTCAGGCAAGCGCGACTCACTCACCGGACGCACCGTCAGCGGTGCAGCCTCAGCCTGGGCGGGAATGTTGTCGTAGCCGTACAGGCGCGCGACCTCCTCGATGAGGTCGGCTTCGATATTGATGTCGAAGCGGAAGCTCGGCGGGGTGACCTGCCAGCCCTCGTCACCGGTACGCTCCATCGCCAGACCAAGGCGCTTGAAGCCCGCTTCCACCGCCTCGTCCGGCACGTGAATGCCGATCAAGCGGTCGAGCTGCGAGCGGCGCAACGCCACCGGAGGCCGCACCGGCAGCGCCGATGGGTCCTGCGCGATCACCACCGGTCCCGGCGTGCCGCCAACGATGTCGATTAACAGGGCCGTGGCACGCTCGATGGCCGCCACCTGCCCCCTCGGGTCGACACCGCGCTCGTAGCGGTGGGAGGCGTCCGTATGCAGGCCGATACGCCGCGCGCGTCCGGCGATCGCGGCTGGCGCAAACCAGGCGCTCTCGAAGAACACGTCGACCGTATCGTCGTCGACGGCGGTGGACTCGCCCCCCATCACCCCTGCCAAGGCAACCGGGCCGGACCCATCCGTGATGAGCAGCATGTCGTCGTCGAGGATGATCTCCTTGCCGTCCAACAGGGTCAGCTGTTCACCCTCGCGGGCGAGGCGCACGTCGATATCCCCGCTGAGCTTACCGTGGTCGAAGCCGTGCATGGGCTGACCGCGCTCGAGCATCACGTAGTTAGTAACGTCGACGACCGGGTGAATCGATCGGAGACCGCTGCGCCGCAAGCGCTCCTGCAACCACAGGGGCGAGGTGGCCTTGGGGCGGATGTCGCGGATCACGCGACCGGCGTACACGGGACAGGCCTTAGGTGCCGACAGGGTAATGCCGCGCACGTCATCGCCCGGCGACGGCACCTCGGGCACGTCCACCTGCGGGCGATCGATATCGTTCAGCGCGCTCACTTCGCGCGCGATGCCGATCAGGCCCAGGCAATCGCCGCGGTTAGGTGTGAGGTCCACCTCGATGATTGCATCGTCCAGGTCGAGGTACTCGCGCAGGGGCGTGCCGATCGGCGCGTCGGCGGGGAGTTCGATGATGCCGTCGTGCTCATCGCCAAGGCCGAGCTCGCGCGAGGAACAGAGCATGCCGGCGGAAGCTACGCCGCGCAGCTTGCTCTTCTTGATTTTGAAGTCGCCGGGAAGGCGTGCACCCACCAGCGCGACGGCGACCCGGATATCGGCTCGCGCATTCGGCGCACCGCAGACGATCGACAGGGTTTCTCCAGTGCCGGCGTCCACCTCGCACACGCGCAGGCGATCGGCGTTCGGGTGCTGCTCCGCCGCCAGCACACACCCGACGACCACCTTCTCGAAGGCCGGTGCGGCCGGCTCGATCGCATCCAGCTCGAGGCCGGCCATGGTGAGCTGGGCGCCGAGCGCCTCGGGGCTCAGATCATGGTCCACGAACTCGCGCAGCCAGGCATTGCTGAAGCGCACGGTAGTCTCCCGAAAATCAGTTGAATTGCTGCAGGAAGCGAACGTCGTTCTCGAAGAACAGACGCAGATCGTCTACGTGGTAGCGGAGCATGGCGAGTCGTTCCACGCCCATGCCGAAGGCGTATCCGGTGTAGCGCTCCGGATCTACCTTCGCGTGGCGCAGCACGTTCGGATGGACCATGCCGCAGCCGGCGATCTCCAGCCACCCCGTGCCCGAACATACGCGGCAGCCTTCGCCACCACAGATCACGCAGCCGATGTCGACCTCCGCCGAGGGCTCCGTGAACGGGAAGTAGGACGGCCGCAGGCGCAACGCTAGCGACTGCTCGAAGAACTGCTGCACAAACTCGTGCAACACGTGCTTCAAGTTAGCGAAGCTGATGTTTTCATCAACCACCAGTCCTTCGATCTGATGGAACATAGGCGTATGAGTAACATCGGAATCGCAGCGGTACACCCGCCCCGGTGCGATCAGGCGCACAGGCGGCTCGCTGCTCAGCATCTCGCGGATCTGCACCGGCGAGGTGTGCGTGCGAAGCAGCCACTTCTCCCCCTGCATGTAGAAGGTGTCGTGCATGGCACGCGCGGGATGGTGTTCGGGGATGTTGAGGGCTTCGAAGTTGTGGAAGTCGTCTTCGATCTCCGGACCCTCGGCTACGTCGAAGCCCACCTGGCTGAACAGGGCCTCTACCCGCTGCATGGTCCGCGTTACCGGATGCAGACCACCGGTGGCTACCCCTCGCCCCGGCAAGGTGACATCGATCCGCTCACTAGCGAGGCGCTCGGCGAGCGCGGCGGCCGCGAGGGTTTCGCGACGTGAGTTGAGCAGCTGCTGAAGCTGCCCCTTGGCGACGTTGATCTCACGCCCCGCATCGCGCCGCTGATCGCCCGGCAGCGCACTAAGGCCCTTGAGGCGCTCCGTGAGCGCACCCTTTTTGCCGAGGTAGCGCACGCGCACCTCGTCGAGCGCCGCGGCATCTGCTGCGGCCTCTACCTCACTGGTGGCACGCGCCAACAGTTCGCCTAGGGGTTCCACCACTCGCTCCTTCGTCACCCGTCCGCACGCGGCGCACGACCGGTGAGTCGTTCGCTAACGGAATTGCTTACAAGAGGTGACCATCCGCCACCGCGGCGGACGGTCGACTGCCGGAAAGCGGCCTAGCTCGCAGCAGCGGTGGGCCGGGCGGCAAGTGCGTCGGTCGCCTGCCTGGCGATCGCCGCAAACCCGTCCGGCTCATGGATCGCGAGCTCCGCAAGGGCCTTGCGGTCGATCTCGATCCCAGCGAGCTTCAGGCCGTTGATAAATCGGCTGTAGGACAGGCCGTGGGGGCGCACGGCAGCGTTGATACGTGCGATCCACAGGGAGCGGAACTCACGCTTGCGCTGACGGCGGTCACGATAGGCGTACTGGCCGGCCTTGATGACCGCCTGTTTGGCGACGCGGAAGGTCTTGCGACGCGCGCCGTAGTAGCCCTTGGCCTTACGAAGAATCTTCTTGCGCCGGACGCGGCCGGCGACGGAACGCTTGACTCGTGCCATGGTTCGTCTCCTTTACACGTACGGCAGCAGGCGGCTGAGCATCTTCACATCTTGCTCGGCCACTTGGGTGTGGGGGCGTAGGTGGCGCTTACGCTTGGTGCTCTTCTTCGTCAGGATGTGACGACGATGCGACTGATTGCGCTTGAAGCCGTTCGCAGTTTTGCGAAACCGCTTGTTAGCGCCACTATTGCTCTTCATCTTGGGCATGGCGAAAACTCCTGTTAACACCGCCGCGACATCTTGAGGGCCGGACGGGTGGAGCCAAACGGCGCTGCCAACGCACGCTCGACTCGCTTCTTCTTCGATGTGTGACTCGCCTTAGAAAGCTACTGCTTCTTCTTAGGCGAGATCACCATCACCATTTGACGACCTTCCATCTTCGGGAATTGCTCAACGGTGCCTAACTCGATGAGATCTTCCTTCACCCGCTCCAGTACACGTCGTCCGATGTCCTGGTGGGCCATTTCCCTGCCGCGGAAGCGCACGGTGACTTTGGCCTTGTCTCCGTGCTCCAAGAACCGCTTCAGGTTACGCAGCTTGACCGCGTAGTCGCCGGTGTCCGTATTCGGCCGGAACTTCACTTCCTTGATCTGCGTATGCGTAGTCTTCTTCTTAGCTTCGCGCTCGCGCTTCTTACGTTCGAAGTCGAACTTGCCGTAATCCATGATCCGGCACACGGGAGGATCCGCGTTCGGTGATACCTCCACCAGATCCAACCCCGCGTCTTGCGCCATGCGCAATGCGTCTCGTGCTGCCATGACGCCCGCCTGCTCGCCTTCCTGATCGATGACTCGGACTTCCCGGGCTTCGATCTCCGCGTTGCGCCGCGCGCGCTTGTTGCCGCCCTGTGCGATAGAATCTTACTCCGTCAAGCCGGCTCGGGAAGGCGCTCTGCCGCTTCACGAGCCAGGTGTTGCGTAAAATCGTCGACAGACAAAGACCCGAGGTCCTTACCGGCGCGGGTTCGCACCGACAGGCTTCGGGTTTCGACTTCGCGATCACCAATGACCAGCGGGTAGGGCACCCGCTGCAAGGCATATTCTCGAATTTTAAATCCGATCTTCTCGTTTCTCAAGTCTGTCTCTACGCGAAGACCCTGATTTTTAAAGTGTTCGCGGACCTCATCGGCGAAGGCGTCGTGGCGCTCGGTGATCGTCATGAGCACCGCCTGCACAGGCGCCAGCCAGGTAGGGAATCGACCTTCGAAATGCTCGATCAGCACGCCGAAAAAGCGCTCAAGAGAGCCAAGTAAGGCCCGATGAATCATGATCGGCCGCTTGCGGTCGCCCCCTTCGGCCACGTAGATCATCTCGAAGCGCTCGGGCAAATTGAAGTCGAGCTGGATCGTCGAGCACTGCCACTTACGGCCAATGGCATCCTCAATCTTCAGATCGATCTTCGGGCCGTAGAAGGCGCCGCCGCCCTCGTCCACCACGTACTCGAGCCCTTTGCGCTCCAGAGCGCCCTGCAGACCGGCAGTGGCACGCTCCCAGATGTCCTCCGAACCAACGGCTTTTTCGCGCTTCGTGGGCAGATTGACCTCGAACTTCTCGAATCCGAAATCCTGCAGCATGGTCAGATTGAGATCTAGGATGGCGAGAATCTCATCCTCGATCTGCTCTTCGCTGCAGAAATGGTGCGCATCATCTTGCGTGAAGCCGCGCACGCGCATCAGCCCGTGTAGCGCCCCGGACATCTCATGCCGATAGACCGTGCCGAGCTCCCCCCAGCGGATCGGTGGCTCGCGGTAGGACCGCAGGCGATCCTTGTACACGAGGATATGGAAGGGGCAGTTCATCGGCTTGAGCTGGTAGAGCTGATTGTCGTCCTCCATCGGCTTGTCCATGGACTCGGCGTAGAAGTCCTTGTGGCCGGAGGTGTACCAGAGGCTCTCGTGGGCGATGTGGGGCGTGTACAACAGCTCGTAGCCCGCCTCGATATGGCGCTCGCGCCAGTAGTCCTCCATCACCCGGCGCATGCGTGCGCCCTTGGGATGCCAGAACACCAGACCGCCGCCGGCGTCTTCCTGGATAGAGAAGAGCTCCAGATCCTTGCCGATGCGCCGGTGGCCGCGCTTCTCTGCCTCCTGCAGGCGCCGGAGGTAAGCCTTCAGCTGCTTTTTGTCGGGCCAGGCTGTGCCGTATATGCGCTGCAATTGCTCGTTGCGAGCATCACCCCGCCAATAGGCGCCGGACACCTTCGTCAGCTTGAAGGCCTTGAGATGTCCGGTGCTCGGGACGTGCGGCCCACGGCATCGGCATAGGTTTTTGAAGTCGCCCTGGCCGTAGACGGAGATCACCTCATCCTCCGGCAGGTCGGCAATGATCTTCGCCTTATACTCCTCGCTGAGGCCACGAGCGCCAGTTCGGCGTCCTCGCGGATGGTCGTCGAGGTGTCCACCGGGCGTCCGTTCAGCTTTGCGGCGACCGCGGCCTTGGCGAGGCCGGGGCCGATGTCAGCAGCCACATCGGCAGCACTGACCGGATGGTCGTAGCTGCGCTGGCTGCCGTCGGGCAAGGTGAAGACGGGCACGTGGAAAACCTCTCGCGTATTAGGCGAGATTAAAAAAAGAGACGAAGTATGCTGCGGGGCGTCGAAGGGGGTCAACCAACTGGAACCAAGCGTACCGACCCGTCGATAAACGCCGCGAATCAGGGAGCAGCTCTCCCCCGTGGCAGCGCTTCCTAAGCGCGAAGCCCGGGCAGCGCGACGCCAAAGGCCCGATTGGACAACCAGATGCCCTGGTAAGGCGCGAGGGTCATCTCGCCCGCCAACGCCTCGATCTCCCTTCCGCTGAGTAGATCAATCCACTGATCCGTACTGATCAGATTCACATCTGCTAAGGACAGTACTTGGGGACGGTCCGTCACGTTGTAAACACAAAAGATGCTCTGCGAACGGTCCGTCGACTGGCGGAAATAGGCGAACAGCTCCAGCCCCAGGTGAAGGGTGAACTGAGTCGCGTTGGGATGGAAGGCGGGCTGGCGACGGCGAATCGCTAGCGATCGAGACAGCTCGCGTAGCACCCGCGCGTGCAGGCTGCGCCCGTCAGAGAGCCGCTCCGCTAGCTCGTCCTCCGGCCACTGGTGGCGGTTGATCGAGCGGGCCCGCCCGGAGCGTGCGAACAGGTCGTGGTCGTTGGGCGTGGCGAGGAAGCTGTGCACGTAGATGGCGGGAATGCCCTCGAGCCCCAGCATGATCAGATGCATGCAGATGAAGCGCTCGAACTGCCACCGATCGCGCTGCCCGGCCGCGGTGCCGGCCATCGCATCGATCAGCGAGATATTCACCTCGTAGGGCTTGAGCGCACCGTCCGGCCCCGCGCGCATCGAGACCTCGGCGCCGTAGGCGCGCAGAGCATCGATCATGCTGCCCAACTCATCATCGGACAGCAGTCCCTCGGCGGGCCGCAGGCCGATGCCGTCATGGGAGGCGATGAAGTTCAGGTAGGTCGTGCCGTGCTGGGCGGGCGGCATGCTCATCATCCACGTCTTTAGGTGACGGCAATTGCCGCTCAACATCGTGTGCACGAGCAGGGGCGGCAGAGAGAAGTTATAAATGGCGTGTGCTTCGTTGGCATTACCGAAATAGGTCAGGTTGTCGCGGTTAGGCACGTTGGTCTCGGTGATCACCAACACGTCCGGGCGACGGAACTCGGCCAGCGTGCGCAGCAGCTTGATAATCTCATGCGTGCGACGCAGGTGGATGCATGGCGTGCCGATCTCTTTCCAGAGGAAGGCGACCGCGTCCATGCGTAGGGTCCGCACGCCCACGTCGAGGTAGCGTCCCAAGATGTTGACGAATTCCCAAAGGACTTGGGGATTGGCAAAGTTTAGGTCTACCTGATCCGGGCCGAAGGTGCACCAGACCGTGCGCTCGCCATCTAGCGTCTGCACAGTCTGCAGCAGCGGGGAGGGTCTGGGGCGGACCACCATCGAGACATCGGTGTCCGGGTCAACTTCAACGAAGTAGCTTAGGCCCGGGTCTACACGCTTTTTGAAGTTCTCGAACCAGCCCGAGCGTGCCGACGCGTGGTTGATGACCAGGTCCGACATGAGATCGAACTCCTCGGCGATCTCGCGGATGTCCTCCCAATCCCCGAGCGCATCGTTCACCTGCAGGTAGTTGATCACCGCGAAACCGTCATCAGAGCTGTAGGGAAAGAACGGCAGGATGTGTACACCACTCACCGCACCGGACAGATGCTCGTTGAGAAAGCGGCGCAGGGTCTGCAGTGGCGCTTCGCCTTCGCGGGTGACCGAGTTGCCATAGGTGATGATGAGGGCGTCGCGCTCATCCCAGTGATTGACGAACGGCTGCGGCACGGACAGCGCGTCGGAATCACCGCCTATCGCTTCGATTAGGCGATGGCCCCAGGTGATTGCATCGAGCTCGGGATAGATGACCGAGAGATGCTGCTGTACTCGCGCCAACAGCTCGCCACGGGCCCCACCGCGCCCGTTGCCTGGTGGCAACGTAGCGCTCACGCGCCGCCCTCCCCCTCGCGGAAGGCGATCGTGTCCTCTTCAACCGCCTCGGCAAGCTGCTCGAGAATGTCGGGGATGGCATTGATGACCCGGTTCCAGGGCGCGATGAACGGCGCCTCCTCGGGGTTGCGCAGGAAGTAGTCGCCCGCCGACATCACATTGCTAGCAAACATCTCGACCGCCGTCTCCTCCTGGTGACGGTCGTAGCGCAAGCCGTTGAACAACGCATCGTTCTGGTAGGTTTCGACGAAATCGAGCGCAATGCGGAAGTAGGTGGCCTTGATCGTGCGGAATCGATCCATGGAGAAGGTCTCACCTTGGGTGGCGAGCTTGCGAAAAAAGGCCTTCATTATGTCGATGCTCATCTTCGATAGGCCCTTGGAGGCATCCTCGGGGCTCAGCACCTGGTGCTTGTGATCGTAGCGGTCGGCGATGTCCGCCTGGCAGATGCGATTGTTAGCGTAGTTGCGCGCTAGCTCGCTGAGCACACCGATCTCCAGCCCCCAGTCGGAGGGAATGCGCAGGTCCTGGATAACGTCCTTGCGCAGGCTGAACTCGCCGGCTAGCGGGTAGCGGAAGCTGTCGAGGTAGTCTAGGAACTCGCTCGCTCCGCACACGGTCTTCAGGGCGCGGATCATGGGCGTGACGAGCAACCGACTCACGCGGCCGTTCATGGCAGAGGTGGACGTGCGAGCGTAGTAACCCTTGCAGAATTCATAGCTGAAGCTTGAGTTCGCCACCGGATACAGCAGGCGGGCCAGCAGGCTTCGATCGTAGGTGACGATGTCGCAGTCGTGCAGGGCGATGCTCTCGGCCATGCCGGTCGCGAGCACGTAACCGTAGCAGTACCACACGTTGCGCCCCTTACCAAGCTCCGACGGCGCAAGCCCCTCGCGGCGCAGCTGGGCGTCGATAGCTTGCAGGCGCGGGCCGTCGTTCCACAGCACGCGATGGTGCTGGGGAAGTCGGCCGAAGTAGCGCAGGGCCTCACGGTACTGAAGCTCATTGGCGCGGTCCAACCCGATCACCACCTGGTTCAGGTAATTCACGTGGGTGAGCTCGTCCACTATGTTCGCGAGGGCCGGCTGCTGCAGCTCCGAGAAAAGCGACGGCAGGACCAGGCCGAGGGGACGGTAGCGAGAGAAGCGTTGCAGGTCAGCTTCGATGTACTCCACGGGCCTGCGGGTCAAGTTGTGCAGCGTGGTAACTGTCCCATTCTGGTGAAAATCGGCCAAATCCCTGACTCCCCTAGTTGCCGTCGTATCCGTAGCGTTCTAGCACGTGTTCCATCGCTTCAGCCCAACCCCGAGGGCCGTCGTGCGCGGGCCGCAAGACCTCCGCTCGCGCGCCCTGCGGCAGGGTCATGTCCTGGTCGTGGTGCCCGGGGATCACGACGGCGACGTCAGCCTGTGCCAGCATGGCCAGATCATTGGGCCCATCCCCAAGCACCACGCGCCGGGGCGCCTGCGGTAGACGTCGCTCGTACTGCCCGTGCAGCATCGCGACCGCCCGTGCCTTGTCCACCGGCCCAAGCACGTGCACGAAGCGCCCACCCCGAACGCAATTGAGATCACGCTCGCGCAGCGCCTGGCGAAAGCGCACTAGGGCAATTGGATCCTCCTCGAGCCACAGCAGGGGCTCGGAGGCCTCGCGGTCATCCGCCCGTGCGGCGGCCTGCAGGGAGAGGCCCGTGTGCTCGGCGATTCCCGCATAGCCAAGCTCGCCGAAGGTCTCAAACCTGAGGTTGAGGCGAGCACGCAGCTGTTGGATTTGCTCGGTCAGCTGGGCCCGAGTGGGCCCGTGGTACTGCACATCCACCGGCTCGCGTGGCCCGCGGGGATGAATGCCAGACTCCCCGAAGTAGCTCTCGGGCGTTACGGTGATGGCGCCGTTCTCGACGACGTAGGGATGGGGGTTGTCGAGGGCCTTGGCTAACTCGGACACCTCTCCTCGCGCTTTGCTGGTCACGAGCACCACGGGGACGCCCGCGCTCGCCAGGCGCGTCAGCACGGGCGCCGCCGGCGACCAGTCGTAGGTGAAGTGGTCGAGCAGGGTGCCGTCGAGGTCCGTGTAGACCACCAGCGGCTCAGGCATCCGCTGGCCCCATGGCGCCCGGTTCTCCGCAAAGCTGATGGGCCACCAAGCGGTGATCCTGCGCCAGATCAATGATCGCTTGGGCGCGCTTGCTGAGGTGGTTCAACATGTGGCGCGTCAGCCGCTCGTAGTGCTGGATGAAACGGGTCAGTTCAGCTTCGCTCATCACCCGAGAGAAAGCCTCTGGAGGCGCCTGCTCCTCGCGCAGGCGCTGGGTCAGCTTCTCCTCCTGTTTGCGCCGCCACTGGTGCACGCATTCGAAGGATGGCGCGCGCAGAAAGACAAGAAAGTCGATGGGCGCGAACAGAGCGGGGTAATCCTGGCGCAAGCTGCGGTTCACATAACGGCGCCATTGACCGTCCTGGTCCTCCTCCGCTTCGAGTGTATTGATCGGTTCGCCAAGGGCGGACTCCTCCTGCGGCGTACAGGCCACGCACCATCCCTCGAACAGCACCGCGTCGGCAGCGCCCTCCCAACGCGACCATTGCGCCTCGGGCGCCCGATCGTCGATGGACTTCAAAAAGCGCGGAATGGCCACGGAATCCTCGCGCGAGGGGGAAAGCAACCCCTCGAGGACAGCGCTCCCCAGGGGCAGATCGTGCGTTCCGGGCACACCCCGCGTGGCCAACAGAGGGTGTATCTGTTCGCCGAGGGCCAGCCGATCCGCACGGGGCAGATACAGATCGTCGATCGACACCTCGGGGCAGCGCAGGCCCCCGGCCTCCTCCAGCAACACGGCAAGAAAACGCGCCAAGGTGGATTTGCCGCTACCCTGGCAACCATTGATACCGATCAGCAGCGGCCTGGAGGCTTCTGTCAATGCACTGAGGATTCGCGTCGCCACGGGCGCGATGTGTTCGCGCAGGGCCTCGCGATAGCTCTGCGGGAGCTTCTCCTCCTCGATCACCCGCGCCACCGCCGAGCCCTCCACAGCCTCGCGGATAGCGCTCGCGGCCTCCCTCAAGAGGCCCCCTCTTCCACTCGCTCGGTGGCAATCCCCACGACCAACCCCACGTTTCGACTCAGCGCCACAGGATAGTAGCATCGCAGGCGCAGCACGGGCGTCGGGGCCGGCGACGCAACTGTGTATCATCCGCAGAAGGACGGCGGCGCGCCGCCGCGGGACCCGAGGACCATGAGCGACACCATCCGCCAGCTCACCCCCAAACGTTGGGACGACATCCAAAAGGTGGTGGACCGCGTGTGGGCAGCACCGGCCGAGGAGCGCCAGCAGGTGCTAGAGGAGGCCTGCGGCGAGGACATCTCCCTGCGCGAACAAGTCGAGCTGATGCTCGACGCGGACGAGGCCACCTCCCCACTGGATGAGAGCGTCGCGGACGACGCCCTGCGCGTGCTCGCCGATCGCGAGCGTGAGAAGCAGAACATGGCCGGCCGCGAGGTAGGCCACTACCGCCTGGTGCGCAAACTCGGCGAAGGCGGCATGGGCATGGTGTACCTCGGCGAGCGCGCCGACGGCGCTTTCGAGCAGTACGTTGCCGTCAAGCTTCTGCGCAGCACCGTGAGCGATGACATCGAGCAGGTGCGCTTCCGCACGGAACAGCAGGTGCTGGCGAGCCTCGATCACCGCTCGATCGCCGCCCTCTACGACGCCGGACAGACCAATGAAGGCCGGGCCTACTTCATCATGGAATACGTCGAGGGCCGGCGCATCACGGAGTACTGCCGCTGGCAACGCATAGACGTGGAATCGCGTGTGCGCCTCGTACTCGATGTCGCCCGCGCCCTCCAGTACGCCCACGGCAAGCTGATCATCCACCGCGATGTCAAACCCTCGAACCTACTGGTGGACGGACAGGGCCGGGTGAAGCTGCTCGACTTCGGCATCGCCAAACTCCTCGGCGACTCGAGCTCGCGCCCGGCGGCGGTGACGCGCTCGGACGAACGCCCGATGACCATCGAGTACGCGGCGCCAGAGCAGATTCGCGGGCGCGACATCACCATCCGAACCGACGTCTACCAGCTCGGCGTCGTGCTCTATGAACTGCTGACCGGACGCCGTCCCTTCCGTCGTGGCGCTGACCTCTACGTGCTCGCGCGGGAGATATGCGAGGTGGGGGCATCACGCCCGAGTCTGGCGTTGAGGACGGACGAACGCCAAGTGGTTGGCGGCCAGGAGGCGCACGCGGACGACTCCGCCGTGCCCGTACTCGACTCACCCCTCGACGGTGCGGCCTATCGCCGCGAGCGGCAGCTGCGGGAAAGACAGCTGCGTGGGGATCTCGATGCGATCGTCATGCGCGCAGTGGCGCGCGAGACGGAGGATCGCTACCCCTCAATGGAGGCCTTCGCTGCCGATCTCCAGGCCTATCTCGGCGGCAAGCCGGTGGCGGCGCGCGCCCCCAGCATGGCCTACAACAGCTGGAAGTTCCTGCGCCGTCATCCGCTGGCCAGCGTTGCGGTGGCCTTGTTTGCCGTGCTGCTAACCGGCTGGGCAGTAACGGCTACAGTACAGTCCGAGCGCGTACGGGAAGCCTACGAGGTGGCTCAAGCGGAAAGCACGAAGGCGTCCCAGACCGCCGAGTTCCTCGAGAACATCTTCCAATCCTGGGATCCGACCGTAGGCCCAGGTGATCGTATTCTCGTGCGTGACCTCCTAGCCGATACGCAGACCCGCCTGTACGAGGAGCTTGCCCAGACCCCCCAGGTGCGCGCGCGGCTGATGGTAACGCTAGGTCGCCTCTACCAGGCGCTCGGCTTGTATCAAGAGCAGGTAGAGCTGGCGGCGGATGCGGTAGAGATTCGACAGCAACTGCTGGTCTCGCCGGATCCCGGACTGCTCGAGGCATACCGACTGCTAGCGGAGGGCCTGCAGGAAACCGGGGCGTTCCGAGAGTCTCTGTTGCGCTTTCAGGAGGCGCGGTCGGAGGCATTGGCACTTGGTGGCGAACCGCTCGTGATCGCCGATATCGAGAGCGGCATCGCCAACAGTCTGCTAAAGGTAGGAGATATCGCCGCCGCGCGCGAACGGTACGAGGCGTCCCTAGCGCTCTTTCGCGAGGCGGGTGGCACAAGCGAGCTGAAGTACGCCGAGGCCCTCGCCGACTACTCGAACATGCTGTTTAGACTCGACGGATGGGAGGAGGCTGTTGAGGCCAATGCGCAAGCGCTCGCGGTCTATCGTGAACGCTACGGCGATCGGCACCAGGAAGTTGCCATCGTGCTGAATCAGCGGGGCGCCATGATGCGCGCCCTCGGTAAGGCGGCGGATGCGAAGAACCTGCACCAGGAAGCGCTGGCGATTCAGCTGGAGCGCCTAGATCCCAGCCACGAGTACCTCGCGCGGACCCGGTCCGACCTAGCGCGCGCCCTGACCGACCTCGAGCAGTACCAAGCAGCGAGAGATCAATACCTCGAGGCGCTTTCGATCAGGCAGCGGGCCTTCGGCGAAACGGACACGCGCACCGCCGCTACGCACTTCAATCTAGGGGATCTGCTCGTGCAGATGGGCGAACTCACCGAAGCGGAAGCCGCGTACAGTGCGGCGACGGAGATCGATCGAGAGGTGCTCGGCCCGACCCACCCGAACGTAGGGATGCACCTGACGCGCCTCGCCAGCGTGGTCTACCTGCGCGGTGACCTAGGACAGGCCTTAACGCTGTACGACGAGGCATTGGCCGTGCTGCCGGAAGAGCTTCTGTTCCGGTCGAGTACTCTTCTAGGCTATGGCAAGGTGCTTCGCGACCTCGGACAAACCGAAGAGGCACGACGCTACCTCGAAGAAGCACTAGAGATCCGCCAGGCCGTAGTGCCGACGGGTCATCCCCGCCTGCTGGAGGTGGAGGAGGCTATCGCCTCGCTGTAGGGCCGGAGGGCGCACGCTCGGCGATCGCTCCGGCCCGGCATCGCACGCGAGCTACTCGCCCTGCTTGGTCACGTTCACGTTCACCGTCACGAACGGCGGCAGATCGCCGCCACCGATCGGTGCCCCGGTGCCCGGCTCGTCCTGGCCCTTACCCTGATCCCCCATGCTGCTGCCCATGCGCCGCATGGCCTGTTTGAGATCGCCAGCCCTGTTCTCATCCTGGAGAAACGCGTCGCAGCACTCCTTCAGGTGTTCTGCCGCATCCTTGGTGGCTTGATTCATCGTGATCTCTCCCTCGAAATCAGACTTGATGTTTACTTCGACAACCTGATCGGTATAGGTGATGTCTTCAACGGGACCATCGTCATCGACGGGGCGCGGTGGGCGCGTGTGACCGTCGCCGCTCTCTTCGGCCGGCCGCTCTCCGTCGCCTTTGGATCCACCAGCACAGTTCTCTTCCATCCGGCCGGCCTCCTTGTTTCCGCCTACGGCCACCGCACGCAGCAGCCATTTCAACGCCGCTACCAGTCGGTCCAGCATGATCGCTTTCCCTTCCCGAGTTCCATTCGCTTAGTAGCGACGATGGCGCAAGTATACTGTCATCGATTCGTTCGTTGGGCGACGATCGATACCATTCGACCCGACCTCAGCTAAGGGTCTGGCGGCCAGGGGTGGGCGAGGGCTCGCGACCGCACCCCAAAGGCTGTCGCTCACAAGCGCACGCCCCGCCCCCTGTGCTGACCCCGACCTTGGGGAGCAGACTCCAAGTGGCCAAACCCGACGAAAACACCCGAGGGAACGGCACGATCCAGGGTCCGTCACTGTTGTGCAGGGTGGCCCGGGCAAGCACGTTGAAAACAGGTGCACGAGGGGCGGGACTTGGAAAAAGAACTGTTGGCCACACTCCTGAGCTGGGCCTCCACCCTCTCCGGCTACCCCGCCCCAGACACGCCCCCGGAGATCGCCTGGCGCAGCCACGAGTTCTTCGTCGAGCACGTGTGCAACGGACGGGAGTGCCGCGCCGTTGGCTGGTACAACGACGAGGACATCATCTACATCGACGAGCGCTTCCGGGACAAGGAAGGCCCGGAGGTGACCTCCCTCTACGTACACGAGCTCGTTCACTTTCTCCAGCACCATAGCGGACGCTATGACTCGCACTCCTGCAGTGACGCCAGCGCCCGCGAACGTGAGGCGCTCGCCGTGCAAAACGAGTACCTACTGCGGTTGAGTGCCAGCGTGGCGCGTTTCTGGACGGTGGATGAGGTGACGTGTAAGTACGAGTGAGTCCGCGCTCACACAGTGCCCGGAAGCAGCACGCGATGGCACTCGCCGTTGCCGTCGCGCTCCACGCTGGCTGCGAAGCGCTCCCCGGCCTGCGCTCGTACCCGGTAAAGCTGGTGGTCTAGCCCTCGAGCGGAGATTCCGGTGACCAGCAGAAGGAGCCCAAGGCGACACTCGCGTCGCTCGAAGACGCGCCCGTGGAAGGGTCCCCCGTGGAGGCTTACGCGCATCCGGTCGCCCTGCGCACCTTCAGTGTGATCCAGTACAAAGGGTCCCCTCCGGCGGCTTGCCTGGTCAGATCCATGTGGATACACTTTGCGGCTCTTCGAAAGGCGCGTAGCTCAGCGGTAGAGCACCACCTTGACATGGTGGTGGTCGCTGGTTCGATCCCAGCCGCGCCTACCAATACAAAACAAGAACTTACCACCGACTCCTCGCCCTCCAAGGCACTGACACTCAGTGCAAATCTTAGCCAGTCGGATCAACGACTTGGCGGTGGGGGCCAAAATAACTACCCCGAAACTGCACCGGTTGATTTATCACCGATGCGCGTGTCGTGCGTGCTCCTGGCACCCGTCCTGGCCCTTCTGGCCGCCTGTGATCCCGTCGTATCAAGCGATTCAGTTCTGACCCAGCGTGACGTCTCGACAACGGTGTCGTGCACCCACACCGGCTACTGCATGACGTGCGGCCCTTCCTTCGAAGGGAGGATGGATTGCAAGCCGCGACTTCGGCCGAACTGTCCAGGCCGGCGCAATGCAGTCGTCGACCTCTACGACGTCACCCGAACCCATAAAAGCGGCGCCACATCCGTGGTTGAAAGGCGCGACAACGTGCGCCCGACCGGAGTGTGCTTCTAGCCAGCCGCCCTTGCACCCCATGCAAGAGGTCATCACCTACTAAGGGTTTGAATCTATGGACAATTCTACACCTGAGCCCTCACGCCAGGACGCTCAAAACGCACACGGCGCATCAGACACTTGCGGGTCTTCGGCACTGGATAATGAGGGCGTGCTCGTCTCGCGCCAATGGCTGAAGGTTGTGCTCTCGCGCCTACACGTGGCGGCCTGCGGAGAGGAACACGAGTCC
>JBCCWS010000065.1 GCA_039193195.1 Pseudomonadota bacterium | reverse complement strand
CTGGTACTTCTCGAGCAGCGCCTCGGCGGACTTCCAGCCGAGCTGCCAGCTCGTCGCTGTTGGGATGGCGCGCGTGTCCACGGAGAAGAAGTTGCGTCCCGTGGGCAGTACGTCGGGCCGGCCACGCGAGGGGGCCCCGCTCGGTCCAGCGGGCACGAAGCACCCTTCGAGGCCGCGCACCAGCTGCGCCTGCTCCTGTCCGCCGCAGGCATCGAGGCGCGGGGCGAGGTCGGACCACAGGCGATCGAGCACGCGGGCGGTGGCTGACCAGCCACGGCCTTCGGCGTCGTTCGCCGTCACGCGTCCGTCGAGCAGTGACTGGGCGAGCAGTTCGAGGCGCTCGCGCGTGTCGCCGCAGTGGCGCCAGGGGTGCTCGGCATCGACGGCCTCGAGCGTCTCCGGCCGCACGCCCTCCCACGGCGCGCCCCAGTCGGCGTCCAAGGGATCGAACTCGGGTGCGGCGAGCAGGTCGTCAGCGAGCGCGCGGATTAGGCTCGCGTCGCGCCGCTCGCCAAAGCGTACGGGGTAGCGGGCGAGGGCGAGCAGCGTATCCCGCGCCTGCACGCCCTCGGGGGTCTGACCGAACACGTGCAGACCGTCGCGGATCTGGCTCTCCTTAAGCTCACACAAATAGGCATCGGTACTGTTGAGCAAGGCCTGCTCATCGGCTTCGCTCGCCGGCAAGGCCAAGCCGAGATCGCTGTGCAGGTTCTGCCCCACCACGTGCTCGAGAATTTGCCGCCGCAGCAGCGCCGAGCGCCGCGGATCCATGGTGAGCGCCTCGTAGTACTCGTCAAGCAGCCGTTCCAGGTCCTGCAGCGGCCCGTAGTTCTCGGCCCGGGTCAGCGGTGGCATCAGGTGATCGATGATCACCGCCTGGGCGCGGCGCTTGGACTGCGTCCCCTCCCCAGGGTCATTGACGATGAAGGGATACAGATGGGGCGTTGGACCGAAGGCGAGATCCGGCCAGCAGGTCTCGGCGAGGGCCACGCTCTTGCCCGGTAGCCATTCGAGATTGCCGTGCTTGCCCACGTGCACCATGGCATCGCAGGCGAACACTTCTCGTAGCCAACAGTAGAAGGCAAGGTAGGCGTGGGGTGGCACGAGGTCGGGGTCGTGGTAGCTGGCCATGGGGTCGAGGTGATAGCCGCGCGCCGGCTGAATGCCGACGAACACCTGCCCGCGGCGCAGGCCGGCAATCATGAAGCGTCCCGCACGCACCATCGGATCGTCTTCGGGCGGCCCCCAACGCTCGACGATGGCATCTCGGTTCACCTGCGGGAGAGCGTCGAAGAACGCCAGATACCTGTCCATCGCAAGGCTCTGGTGCGCGGGGCGCAGCGGCCAATTAGCGGGATCGTTGGTCACGCCGGTCTTAAGCTCACGCATGAGCGCATCACCATCGGCCGGGAGCGCCTCGACCGTGTAGCCCTCCTCAGCGAGACGGCGCAGGATCACGAGCACGGACGCTGGCGTGTCGAGACCGACGCCGTTGCCGAGGCGCCCTTCGCGCGTGGGGTAATTGGCAAGAATCAGGGCCAGCCGTTTCTCCTCATTGGCCTTGCGCCGCAGCGCGCACCAAGCCTCCGTCAGCCGAGCGACGAAAGCGACGCGCTCCTCGTGCGGCTGGTAGCGCACCACGTCGGTTTGGGTGAGTTCGCAGCGGTAGTCGAGGCCCTTGAAGCTCACGGACCGCGTGATGATGCGCCCGTCCACCTCGGGCATCGCTACGTGCATGGCGATGTCGCGCGGGCGCAGGCCCTGGGCATCGCCAGCCCAGTTCTCCTGGTTGTCCCCGCTCATGATGAGCTGGAACACCGGCACGTCCCCGGCGAGCGGCTCGCCCTCCTCGTCATCCAGCGCGCTGATGGCGAAGGCCGTGGTATTGAGCACGAGTTCGGCCTCGGCCTCCCGGCACAAAGACTGCAGAGTCTCCAAGCACAGCGGGTCCTTGAGCGACGTCAGCGCCACCGGCAGCGGATTGAGACCGCGCGCCCGCAGCGCCTCGCACAGCGCATCGAACACACGCGTGTTACCCGACTGCAGGTGGGCGCGATAGAAGGCGATCGGGACGACCGGTGCATCGGCTTGCCATTGCGTCTGCCAGTCCGCGAGGGAAGCGAGCTCGTGATGCGGGTGGTACACGGTGATGGCGGGCAGCGGCTTCGGCGGTTGCACCGGCCACTCGATGGCGAAGAACGTGCTGGCAATGTAGGCGTAGAACTGCCGCGCGTTGGCGGCGCCCCCCTCCCGTAGGTAGCGCCACAGCGCGCGGCAGACGTCCGCATCAACAGTACTCTTCGCCAGCAGGTTGAAATCTTCGGTATTGTCGCCCGAAAACATCACGAGCGGGATGCGGCGCTCGCGGCACAGCGAGACGATACGTTCGGTGCCATAGGGCCAGTAGCCCTCGCCGCCCAGGTGATCGACGATGATCACTTTCGCGTGCTGCAGCACCTCCTCCACGTACAGGTCGATGGAAGCGTGCTGGCGCAAGTGGAGCTGGTTGGCCAGTCTGACGGTAGGGAACGCGGCGCCCGCTAACGATTCCTCCCAGCGAGCCGGATGGGCCTCGGCCAGCAAGGCGAGTGTCGTGTCGGCAGCACTGAGGATCACCACATCGGCGGGCGTCTGCTCCAGGCGCGTAATGATCGAGTCGTCGTCGACGAACCCGCCCGGCTGCGCCGCCAGCATGTGCATGGGTCAGACGCCCGCCTGCTGCTGCCGCTGCCGAGCACCCGCATCGCCCTGCGGCGCCGCGGTCGCCACGGTATCGCCGCGCTCGGCATCTCCCACCACAGCATCCCGTAGCGCAGCCTCGAGCGTCGCCTGGTCCAGCGCCCGGCCGATGAACACCAGGTGGGTGAACGGTGTTTCCTCAGGCTTCCAGCGCCGATCGAAGTAGTGGTCGAAGCGCCGCCCGACGCCATGGACTACAAGGCGCATGGGCTTTCCGGCGAGCGCGACGAAGCCCTTCACGCGAAAGATGGTGTGCTGCTCGACCAGTGCCTGCAGAACGCCTAGCAGCCGGTCACGGTTCACCACCGGCAGCTGGATCACCAGCGAATCGAAATGGTCGTGATCGTGATCGGCCTCGCCATCGCCATGGTGGTGGTCGTGGTGACTGTGACGCAGGTGGATGTGCTCCTCCGCCGCACTGGCGAGCCCCAGCAGTTGGCTGAGATCGACGCCGTCTGCGTCGCTGCGCACGATCTTCACCGGCGCCGGGATCTCCTCGCGCACCACGGCTTCAACACGCACACAGGTCTGCGCATCCGTGAGGTCAGTCTTACTCAGAATGACCAGGTCCGCAGACCCGAGCTGATCCTCGAACAGCTCATGCAGCGTCGGGTCGTGATCGAGGTTTGGGTCGGCCTCCCGCTGCGCCTGTACCGCCTCAGGGTCGGCGGCAAAGCGCCCGTCTGCGACGGCGGGCGTGTCGACCACCGTGATCACCGCGTCCACCGTGCAGGCGTTGCGAATCTCTGGCCAGTTGAAGGCTTGTACAAGAGGCTTCGGCAGTGCGAGACCGGAAGTTTCGATGAGGATGTGATCGATCTCCTCGCGCCGCTCGACCAGCTCACGCATCACGGGGAAGAACTCTTCTTGCACGGTGCAGCACAGGCATCCGTTGGCGAGCTCGTATAGCGTGCCACGTTGCTCGCCGCTGGTCCCAGCGCTGGAGCCGCTGGAGGCGCCGGCTTCGTCTTCGTCGCAACCGAGACCGCAGCCGCGCAGAATCTCCCCATCGATGCCGAGCTCGCCAAACTCGTTGACGATGACGGCGACCCGCAGCCCATCGGCGTTGTTCAGCATATTCTTGAGCAGGGTGGTCTTGCCGCTGCCCAGAAAGCCGGTGACGATCGTGGCAGGGATGCGGCCTGTCGTTGCCGCCTTCGCAGGTGTGCTCATCGCTTAGGATCCTATTCGTCGATGTCGGGGAACGGCAGTACGGGGAAGCGGGCCACAAATCGGCCACGGATCCCAGATGGCCACTGTTTGAAGGGCACTTCCCCGGTGGGCGAGGCCTGGTAGCGAAACCCATAGGCGAGTAGCGTCTCGACGCTCGCCTGGTCCGGCTGCATATCACCCACGGTGTAGCCGATCTTGCCCGCTCCACGGAACTGCGCAGTGCAACTGCGCTTGCAGGCCATAAGACAGCGGAAGGCGCGTACCTCTAGGCTTGCCAAGGCGACTGCCGCCTCAGTATCGCCCGCCTGCTCCGCAGCCTGGCGGCGCGCCTCCAGCGCCTCGGCGAGAGCGTCGCCCAAGCGCTTTCCGGGCCGGACCTCGTCGGGTTGCTCGGCGTTGTAGCCGCAGGTCTCGCAGACGATGATGGTGGTGGTGGCGCGCACGCCGCGCGAACCGTCCTGGGGGGTTGCTTCGGAACTGCTCAACTCAGGTCTCCTGCCAACGTAGGGGGGATGGGCCAGAAGGTCCGGGCGTTCGCGTGGGTTGGTCCGCAGTGTTGCCGCGCTCGGCAGCGCCGCCGCCCGACGCGCCGTCAGCGAGGCTGCCCGTGGCCGGCCCGCGTTGCTCGCACGCCCACGGTACGACGAATGGTTGTTGACGGTACTCGCCGACCACCGCCTCCACTTGGTAGACGCGCTGCAGGTACCCTGGCGTCAGCACCCGACGCGGGACATCGCAGGCGACCGCCTCGCCTCGGTCGAGCAGCAGCAGCCGGTCGCAGAAGCGGCTCGCGAGCGTGAGGTCGTGCAGCACCACGATCGCGGTGCGCCCGTGCTCACACTGGGATTTCAGCAGTTCCATGAGCTTCAGCTGGTGATAGGGATCGAGGGCGGCCACCGGCTCGTCGGCTAGCAACAGGGGCGCCTCCACGGCGAGCGCCCGCGCTAGGCGAGCGCGGGCGAACTCGCCGCCGGAAAGCGTGCCTACCGGCCGCTCGGCCATCGCCTCCAGGCCGGTGCGGGCGATCGCCCGGGCGACCGCTTGCCCATCCGCGTCCGCGTCCGCGTTGGTGAAGCCGCCGATAGGCGCGGACGAATCATCGATCGCGTCCGCAGGCGCTTCCATCTTCGTCACGCGACTCGCAAGCCACGCCTGCCAAGGCCAAGCGCTACGCTGCCGGTGGGGCACCCGCCCGAGGGCGACGAAGTCGCGCACGCTGAGCGGCCACGCGCTCTGCCCACCCTGGCCGAGGAAGGCGAGCTGGCGCGCTCGCTCTTGCAAACTCATCGCGGCTAAGTCACAGGCGCCGAAGCTCACCTCGCCGCGGTAGTCGATGAGCTGGGCAATGGCTTTGAGCAACGTGCTCTTGCCAGCACCGTTCGGGCCCACGAGACCAACGCACTCGCCCCGCGACACGGACAGCGACACTCTAGACAAGCGTAGACGGGGCGTGGCAGGCACGGTGACCTCCCGTACGTCCAGCGCGGCCGCCGCCTCATCTGGCGGCAACTTCTCAATCACGACGCCACCCCTTCTTGCTGTCGCTGCTGCCGGCTGAGCACCAGCGCGAAGAAAAACGGCGCGCCGATGAGCGCCGTGACGACGCCCAGCATGATCTCCTGCGGGCCGCTGATCGCGCGCAGCACCAGATCCGCGGCGAGGAGCAGCACCGCGCCCCCGAGCGCACTGCTCGTCAGCAGCATGGACGGTCGATAAGCGACAAATGGTCGCAACAGATGCGGCACCACCAGGCCAACGAACCCGATAGCTCCCGTGATCGCCACACACGCGCCCACACACAGGGCCGTGCCGACAATCACCTGCTGGCGCAAGCGGGCGACGTGAACGCCCAGGGTGCGCGCCTCCGCCTCCCCCAGCGACAACGCGTCCAACGCCGGCCCGCAGGCGAGCAGCAGCGCCGCACCGACCACGACGAAGGGCAAGCAGAGCTGCACGTCCGAGAAGCTGCGCTGGCTGAGTGAGCCGAGCAGCCACAGCACGATGTCCTGCACGTCAGCGGGATTCGGGGCAAGATTGAGGGCGAGGGACGTGAGCGCACTGGCGAGGGACGAGAGTGCGATGCCGGCGAGGATCAAGGTGACAGCGGCGCTACGGCGGGCGATGACGTAAAGCACCGCCGTCGCCAGACCGGCGAAGCTCATCGCGGCCACCGGCAGCAACCACGGACTCAGCGCTGCGACGCCAAAATAAAGGCAGAGCACCGCCCCGAGGCTGGCGCTCGAACTCACCCCAAGCAGACCAGGCTCAGCGAGGGGATTTCTGAGCAGACCCTGCAGCGCCGCCCCCGCGAGTCCAAGCGAGCCCCCGGTAAGGATCGCAAGGACGGCGCGCGGCAAGCGCACGTCGCGCACGATGATCTGCTCGCGTAGCGCCTCCTCTGTCGTGCCGGTACCGAACAGTGCAGCAAGCACCTCGCCGATGTGAAGATCGACTGGGCCGATCGTGAGTGAGAGCAGCGTAAGTCCGAGCAACACCGCGGCCAACACGGCGTTCAGCTGCGCCGGTGTGAGCACGATCGCCGGCGCCAGGCGCATGACCTGCGCGCTCATCGTCCGGCTCCCGAACGCTCACCGATGGCAGCTCCATCCTTGGCGGCGCCAGTCGTGAGGAGTTGCCGCGCGAGGTACTCGGCCGTCTCGATCAGGTGCCACGTGGAGCAGCTGCCCTGATTGGTTGGCAGCCTCAGCACCCTTCTACCCGTAAACAGGGAACGCATCGCCGGGTGGCGCAGCAGCTGACTCTCCGCGTAGCCGCGGTCGCGAGTGTAGGCGCTCAGCAGGAACAGGTCCGGTGGCGACACCAGGAGCGTCTCGAGGTCGACGCGTCCCCAGCCTTCGAGGCCAAGCGTGGTGGCGTGGTTAGTGAGCCCGGCCCCGCGCAGGAGCGTGTCGATGAACGACCCGGCCCCGGCACTACCGCCGCTCGGGCGCAGATACAGGACGCTGCGCGGGCGGCCGTCGGCGGCGGGGACGGCGAGCCGAGCAAGGCGCCGTTCGGTCTGCGCGACCACCTCGCGGCCTCGAGCGGAGCGATCGATCTGATCGGCTACCCACTGCGTGACCTCCAGGATCTCGGGCCAGGTCTTCGCGAGCGGGACAACGACCACGCGGATGCCGAGCGCCTCGAAGCGCGCCGCCGGGGGATGGCGGCGCCAGGCACGCGAGGCGAGCACGATGTCCGGGTGCAGGTGAATGATCTCCTCGGCGCTGGCACGGTTGGCCGCGTAGGCACGCGCCTGCTCGGCACGGGGCGAACGCGCCGGATCCTGGCTCTTCCAGGACACGGACAGGAGCTGCGCCGGAGCCGCTAAGCTGAGCGCGAACAGATCGGCGCAAAGGTTGGTGGAGACTACCGATGGGAGGGTCGACGCCGACGCGGCATGTACATCGATCGCCGGGGTTGCCGCGGTGGCGAACACCGCCAGAAGGCTGAACGCCGCAAGCGCAGCCCCGCGCCGACGACCCACCCTCGCGCTTTCCACCTGAGCCATCGCTAGAAATCGATCCCGGCCTGGGCCTTCACGCCGGCCTTGTACGCGTGCTTGACGTCGGCGATCTCGCTCACCGTATCGGCGAGTTCCACCAGCGCCGGCTTGGCCCCCCGCCCGGTCAGGATCACGGTCTGCATCCTTGGCCGCTCGCGAATGCTCGCCACCACCTCATCCATGTCGAGGTAGCCGAACTTCAGCATGTAGGTGATCTCGTCGAGCAGCACGAGGTTTAGGTCCTCGTTGTGCAGCATGCGCTTGCCGGCGGACCAGGCCTCTTCGGCAGCGGCCTTGTCCGCATCCCAGTTCTGCGTGTCCCAGGTGAATCCAGTAGCCATCGCGAAGTAGTCGACCGCGGGTTGACACTGCTGCAGAAAGGTCACCTCACCGCTCGCCTGAGTGCCCTTGATGAACTGCACCACGCCCACGCGGTGGCCGTGCCCGAGGGCCCTGTACAGGGTGCCGAAGGCCGAAGTAGTCTTGCCCTTACCGTTGCCGGTGATGAAGATCACTAGACCACGCTCTTCCTGCGCCTTGGCGATCTGTTCGTCGATCACCGCCTTCTTGCGCTGCATGGTGCGGTTATGCCGCTCTTTTCTGTCTTCGTCCGTCTCGTTCACGTGTTGTTCCTTAGGAATCGTATGCTTGCGTCCAACCCCCCACGGCTCTCGACATCACGCCATCGAGGGGCGTGCGCTCGGCGCTGAAGTTGTTGGTGAAATAGTTACGGAAGTCGTTATCTAACTGTTCGCCGTTGTAGACCACGCTCGCCCCGACCGCCAGCCGCTCGCCGAGCACGCGTTGGTCGAACAGCAGACTCGCCACGTGCATCGGTCGGCGCACCTCTTCGCCAGCAGCTTCGTCAGCGTTGGTGTAGTCCTCCGTAGGCAAGCGAGAGCCGATGACGACGAGTTCTTCTGAGACGCTCTCCTCTGACGGCGCCCCACTGGCCTGAGCCGAGGCGACGACTGAAGACAGCCCGAGTGGGAGCGCGAGCGAGAGGGCTACGGCGAGCTTCGGTACGGACTCGGTGGAATGGGACAATGCACTTTCCTCGGCTGATTAGCGGGAAAGCTGCAGAAAGCACCGGGCAGACTGACGCGAACGCCTCCGCGACGCACCGGCCGGTGCAACGCTGAAGTGAGTTGGGAAAAGGAGTCGCGCATGCCCACAAGGCCTTCCATTGCAGCTCGTCAAAGCACGCCACTGCAACGGATACCGGCCGATGAAGACACCTCGCTTCTCGGCGCAGCAGCGATTGACGGCAGCAGGTCTCCTGGCTCGCGTCTCGTGCGCTGACTCCCGCCTTCCCGTGTTCCGCGCCGCCACGCGTATAGACGTGACGAGACCGACACAGTGGCCTGTTGGGAGCCTGCTCGACGCTTACAGTTGCGAGGACAGCCGCGGATTCTCACCGCGTTCCCTTATTTCACCCACGGACCCGTTGGGACCGGGGGCTTGCCGCTGGCGAGAACGGTAACCCAACTCGGTCCGCCTTTGGAAGCCCGGAGCGCGAATCGAAAGAGGTACTCCCCCGTACCTGCCGTCCGCCTATCGAACCCGACCTGCTGACACAGGGAAGGGAAAACCCTAGGTAGCTCAGTTGAACAGCCCGCGGAAAGGGCTGGATCTGTTGCGTGACACCAGCTCAGACCGAAACGCGGGTTCTTCGCCACCGAGCCCCGATCAATCCAGCGCTCCCCGGATTGGCCCGCCTCGCGACGCCCTCACTCGGCAGTGATTGAACCTGGTCCCTGCCTCGAGAAATCTGGTTGACGTCATACAAGTGCGCGCTACGCAGAACCATAGGTTCGACGCACCAGTGGAATGCAGGGCTCACGTAGTTCGGTGTTGCCTTCCGTTGCCCGGAGTGTTGGAGCGGCCAGGGTCGATCAGGGTTGCTTTCACGATACGCACAACCCAAGATCACCTCCGACGGTGCCCGCAAGGGCCTAACAGGGAATCCGGTGCCCGACCTCACGAAGGGCGAGGAATGCCGGAGCTGCCCCCGCAACTGTAAGCGGTGAAGCGCGTTGCCCCAGTCACTGATGCTTACCTGCGCATCGGGAAGACCAACGCCGCCATGCCCGCGAGCCAGGAGACCTGCCGTCCGTGTTGTTTACCGTTCTTGGCGGCCGGGGTGCGTCGCAGGAGTCGATTATCTTCGTTGTTTCTACAGCTGTGAACACGGCTTGGCGGCTAGGGTCGAAGGCACCTCCCGCGGAAGTCCTCGGCGGATTCGGTGGCGGCAAACCTGTGCGCCTTGGGCGCACTGGCATGCATCTGCGATGAACGCGAGCACGAGTGCACTCGAGAACATCATTCCGTTCCCGACCGAGCGCGTAGAAAGCAGGGTCGCGGTCCGCAGCAGAGAACTCGAAACGTTCTTCCTGGGCCAGCCGTGTCACAACAAGTCTGTAGAGGCCACCGTGAGAGCGTGGGCCACCTCGTTGCCGCCGACCCGGTGCCGTGGTCGAGCTGCATTGGCAATGCGGGTCAAGCTCGTGGAGAGCAGGTTGCAGGCAATGCAGCAGTCCGAGCAGGAGTTTGTTGAATCAACAGCGTCGACATCGGCGCTCGCGCTTAGACAGCGACACGTGCTTGCGCTGCTAGGGGCGATGTGCCGGCATTGCTGCCCTCGCGGCCAATGCCACACGGCGTCGGCAACTCGTGAACTCGGTACGGACTAAGCGGTGCGCTTGTTACAGCGACGAAGAGCGGCGGATAAGCGTAGTCTACAGCGTCAGCTAACGGCACCCGCTGGCAGTCACCGCCGCTGTCCCGTGAGCTTTCGAACCAATGCCCGCGGTATTGCACGCGCCAATCCTGGCAGAGCTTGTTGGTGTTTCGACGTGCAGGTCTCCTGGGAGTTGCCTCAACCAACTTCGAGAGCGAGGCCTGAACGAGCATTGCCTCTGCGCTGACTGCGACGCTGGCAAGGTTCCGTCACCTTGTATCGGCACCTGTCGCCTAGACGATGCGCTAGCTACCTCAGTCGGGTGCGGCCGGACCATGAACGAGATCAAAGGATGGCAGTCCCGCAGCCCGACGGAGCAGGCTGCGGTGCTGAACGACTACGAACCGGCCAGGGATCGCCTCGCCCTGGGGCGTCTGACTAAACGTGTAGATTGGAGCACATTGTGACGACACGACAACCTCTTGCCACTCGCTTGCGCGAGGCAATGGACAGCAAGACAAAGCCCGTCGGCGCCCTTGGTCGCCTGGAAAGCTTGGGCGTGCAGATCGGCCTGTTGCAACAAACCCTGACGCCGAACGCGGAGCGTTGCGAGTTGCTGTTGTTCGCCGCCGATCATGGCATCGCCGCCAGTGGCGTCTCGGCGTATCCGCCGGAAGTGACTCGGCAGATGGTGGCGAACTTCCTCGAAGGCGGAGCTGCAGCTAGCGTGATGTCGCAGGCGCTGGATGTGACGCTGAAGGTCATCGATGCCGGTGTCGCCGGAGACGCGAACGATCATCCCGCACTACTGAACCGTCGCGTAGCGGCGGGAACGGCCAACGCGCATTGCTCACCTGCGATGAACGGTGATCAGTATGAGACCGCATGGCGGCACGGAACGGAACTCGGCGAGATCGCCTGCAGCGACGTGATCTGCCTTGGCGAAATGGGTATCGGCAACACGTCGAGCGCCGCGCTCATCGGGCACAAGATCACCGGTATCCCGCTCGCCTCTCTGGTCGGGCCAGGGACCGGCCTCGATGCCGTGGGGGTAGACCGTAAACTTGAGGTGCTTTCGCAGGCTGCCGCCCGAACACCCACACCTCTCGCGCCGCGCGACGCGATGATCGAGTACGGGGGCTTCGAGATTGCAATGATGGCTGCAGCGATGACGGCAGCAGCGAGGCGCCATCGGTTGGTGCTCGTGGACGGTTTCATCGCCACGGCGGCCGCCTTGCACGCTACCGCTTTGGCTCCGGAGATCGCGGCGGCGCTCGTGTATGCCCACCGCTCCGCAGAACCAGGGCATGATCACCTGCTGGCACACCTCGAAGCGACCCCGCTGCTCGACCTGCGCATGCGGCTCGGTGAGGGCACCGGTGCTCTTCTCGCTTGGCCTATCGTGAAGAGCGCGGCCGCCGTGCTACGGGACATGGCGAGCTTTGCCGAAGCGGGCGTGTCGGGCCGCACTTGAGACGCAAGGGCCACACGCCTGTGAGGTGGCTCGGTGAACAGTACGCGCTCTTCCTTCTCGCTCTGCAGTTCTTGACCCGTTTCCCAGTTGATACAAATCAGGTCTATTCTCAGGCGCGCGCTTCCCGCGCAATCCGCTACTACCCAGCCGTCGGTGTCCTGGTTGGCGGTTTGGCTGCGGTCATCTACGTGGTGGTGATGATGGGCTTCGACCACCCTTCGCTTGCCGCGATCCTATCGACCGCAGCGACCGTCTTGGTAACCGGTGCTTTTCACGAGGACGGTTTGGCCGACACCTGCGATGGAATTGGCGGCGGACTGACACGCGAGCGCAGCCTCGAGATCATGCGCGACAGCCGCCTCGGCACCTACGGGACCATCGCACTGGTACTCATCCTCGCCGCCAAGGTGGCTGTGCTCGCGGCACTAACGCTCCATCAAGCGGTGGCGGCGCTGCTCGCTGGACACGCGGTGAGCCGCCTCTCGGCCGTCTTCACTGTCGCGAGCAGCTGCTACGCACGTGATCACGGCATAGCGAAGCCTGTCGCCGAGGGAATCGAACCGGGCGGTTTGCTCATCGCAGTCGCAACCACTGCTCTCGGGGTTGGATTCGCGCTGTTCGGGATAGGCCTAGACCTCGCAGCAACGGCACTGCTGATGGGGCTAGTAGGCGTGGCTATCGGCCATGGCGTCAGCCGTCTGGCCTTCGAGCGAAAGCTCCGCGGTTACACCGGCGACTGCCTCGGCGCCGTACAACAGTGCAGTGAACTCGGCTGGTATCTAGGGGTGCTCTTCGCATGGCGCTGACACTTGTGCGCCACACCACGCCGCAGGTCGCTCCGGGCACCTGCTACGGGCGCCTCGACCTAGCGACGGCGCCAAGCTTCCCGCAGGAATCGGCCGCAGTCCTGCGCGCATTGCCCCCCGCGCGACCGGCAACGCTGGCCGCAAGCCCCTTGCAGCGATGCCGTCGCCTGGCGGATGTGCTCGGTACCCACTATGGGCTGGCACCGGTCTACCTAGAGGGTCTCCTAGAGATGGACTTCGGTATCTGGGAAGGCGTCGCGTGGGACCTTGTGCCACGAGACGGACTCGATGCTTGGGCAGCGGATTTCCACCATGCAGCCCCACATGGGGGCGAAAGTGTAGCCGCGTTCACCGACCGTGTCGCCGCGACGCTTGCGCAGCTGCTTGAGGCGCCGGCGCCTGTACTTGTGGTAACCCATGCGGGAGTGATTCGGGCCGCACTAGCGCTGCAGGGATACAAAGACCCATGGCAATACCCGTTAGCCTTCGGCGAAATACTCACCCTGACGCCCTAGCACAAAGGACAAACGCAAAGAGGCGCTCGCCCAGCATGCCGGCTATTCCTGCGGCACCCAGGCGTCGATCGCCGCAGTGGCGTTCAGCCCTTGAGTAAAGACCGAGCTGCCGTCGTCTTCCCACGGGAGGGTTTGGCTCCAGACATAGCCCTGGCTCCAGGTGTAGCCCTGTGACCAGGTGTAGCTCTGGCTCCAGACATAGCCCTGGCTCCACGTGTAGCCCTGAGACCACGTGTAGCCCTGAGACCACGTGTAGCCTTGGCTCCAGGTGTAGCCCTGCGACCAGGTGTAACCCTGACTCCAGGTGTAGCCGTCGCCGTTCAGCGGTGCGAAGGGCACGCTACCTTCCATGTCCATGAGGTAGAAGTTGCCATCTTCGTCCTGGTTTACGGGGCCGCCGAAGTGGGCCTCGCCGCGCAGATCGCGATCGACGTCCAACCCCTGGTTGGCGCAGTTCGACGCCGAGCTGTTGACGGCGGCCAGTGCATCGACCATGCCGGCACCCTGCTGAAAGACGCTATACGCAAGCTCGCCCTGACCCTTTACCGCGGGGCGGGCAGTGGACAGGAGACGGCACTTTACATCGTCCGGTGTCAGACTCGGGTCGTCCTGGAGCATCAGCGCCACTACGCCACTCACGACGGCCGCCGCCTGAGAGGTACCAGACATGGCTAGGTGCTTACGGTTGGCGGCGCGTGCATTCGGGTGGCTCGTGCCCAGTAGCGAGTTCGGCGGCATCCAGCCAACCAGGTGGCCACCGGGCGCCACCAAGTCCGGCTTGACGAAGCCCTCGTAGGTGGGGCCGGCGGCGGAGAAGGACGCTAGGCGATCGTCGCTGGCGTCGAAGGGCGTGAAGCTGTCGGTCATGGCGCCGACGGTGATGATGTAGGGGTTGTTGCCAGGCACGCCGACGGTCATGGCATCAGGGCCCGTATTGCCGGCCGATGCGACGACGACGATGCCCGCCTGCCAGGCTGCCATGACGGCTTGGTTGAGGGGATCCTCCCAGTAGGGCGAGCGGACCGGCGCGCTGAAGGAGAGGTTCAGCACGCGGATGTCGTAGCGGTCGCGGTACGCGATGATCTGATCGATCGCCGAGATGACGTCCAGGTAGCTGCCGGCACCGTTCTCGTCGAAGGCCTTGGCGACCATCACGCTAGCGTAGGGCGCAACGCCCTCGAACTTACCCGATTGACCGCGCCAGCCGCTGGCGATGATCGAAGTGATGTGGGTGCCATGACCGTTATCGTCACCCACCCCGCGACCCCAGTCATAGGCGCGCTTGAGGTAGTCTTCATCGCCCGTCACGTCGAGTTGGGCGTGCAGCTGGTAGTAGAGGTCGTACTCGCGGTCTTCCCACAGCCCGGTATCCACGATCGCTACGGTCACGCCATCGCCTCGCAGCTTATCGGCGTGCAGGTCCGAAGCGCCGATCAGGGTGGGGAAACCGGTGTCGATGATCTCGTCCCCATCGACCACCCCGCGAATGTACTCGGCGAAGAGATCTTCGTTCTCCTGACGGCGTGCCTGCTCTGGGCTTGCTTTGTCGCTAGGTGCGTCGGCGCCGTATTCGGCAGCGCCGTGAGCTTGGCTCGCCGTCTCGTCAGGCGTTGGATCCGCGGCTGCAAGTTCGTTGGCGCTGGGCTCCTGCGGGTCGTTCTTCCACGAAGAACTCCACCAGCCGCCTCCACTGTTGCTCCCGCGGCTACGCTCACGGTTTCCCCAACCGCTGCCCCAACCGTTGGTCTCGACGACAACGTCAGCGACCAGGCGTGCGCGGCCCGAGCGCTCGATCTCCGCTTGCTGCGCTGGCGTGAGTTGCGCGCCGACGGCACGCACGCTAAGCAGATAGTGCGTCACTTCGCCGCCCACGCCAAGGGTCAGCTCGCGTGCGGCCTCGGCACTGGCAGCCTGCACCAGGAACCCTGCGGTCTTCTCCTGCGGCGTATTGACCTGCGCCGAGTGCCCTTGGCCCACATACGCCGCTGATGAGGCTGCGCTTAGCGGTGCCGCGATAGAGAGTGCGGTGACGATGGCCAGCGAGAGTGAGCGTTGTACGTTCATAGATCGGCTCCAACCCGGACGGTAATCCACCGGCGGTTTGTGTGTTTCTTCGATGGAGGACATTCCAACAGAGGAGCACGTGTCAGCAGACCCGCATCCAGCGCCTTGCGATCGCCCACGGTGTGATCAGGGCCCCATAACAGACTGTCAAATCAGCTCTGCAGTTCGCTTGGTCGCGCTTCGGGGTCAAGAGGTCGACCGAAGCGGCGTCGATCAACGAGTAAAGCCCATGGCGAGATCAAGTCCATCGAGACGTCGAAGCTCGCTACAATCACTTAGGGTCAGCTCCGCGACTTACAGGTTTGCTCGCCCCTGCTCAATCATCGTGATTAGAGGTAGCGCTTCGTGTCCGTAGACAAGGGAATCTCGAGTGCTATGCCCACGAAGGGGCCGCGGCGAGGTTCGATCCTTCCAAGATCGCTGCGCTTCGCGTTAAGCCGGACAGGGGTGATTGGCACACGGTCGCATTAATCCGATCTCAAGGGTAAGCGAGGGGGGCATCTAGGCATGCACTCCGCTCATTCATACCGCGCGCGTCACCAACCCTATTGGTCGCGTGAGAGTCACCGGACGCGCACTCTCGGTTGCAGGGTCGTGATTGAACGTGCCAGCGAACCCCCGGGAATGGTCTACGCCCGTGCCACCGCACTGCACCCACCCCGGAAGCGCTTCGCTCGGCTACCGAGCTCAAGCTGTATAAGTCTCTGACTACACTAGCGAACAACCCGCTCGGCGTTATACGTCTCTTTCCGGGAGCACTGGATTTCCGAGTTTGGTGTTCTGAAATCCCTCGCCCAATCAAAGTAGTTACGAACTTAAGGCACTTAACACAGATCCGGCAGAGCAAAAATCAACAGCTTGCGTACTCGAGGCGCCTAAACCCGCACACACGCTGCTACCAGCAATCAATCACTTGCGTACTTAAGGTCACTAACTACTCCGAGAGCACCCCAGCTGCGGAGTGAAAATCAGTCGGTTACAGACTTAAGGTCACTAAGTATTGCGCCCATAGATCCATAGACACGCGCATACGGAAATCACTGACCGATCGTATCCGTAAGCTACTAAACTCTTGAGGATCTATTGACCAGTGTTGGAAAACGTCTCTTTTCGCTCGAAACGCGCATCTGTTGCCTCCGATCGCGATATCTGATTAGCTGAGAGCGTGTTTCCTGGGGGAGTCGCCACCCCCAAATTGGATGGCGACCTGGCGCAAGATGCGCTTTCAGCTCGAACAGCCGAGCACCCGGTGAACAGGTTGTATGAGAGGTTTGGAGCGGACATCAATTCGGTGCCCGCTCCTAGATAGCCCTCACGGCTCTGCACCGCATCTGATGAGTGGCGTACATCGCGACGTGGGATTTACCCGGTCCTTGCTTGCCACTCGGTCGACTCGCTAGCTCGTCGACCCACTCTCGAACCGCGCTCCAGGCGCTTCCGCCCACCGGGCGAGCGCCTGGACTCAGCGGCCCTCGAGACATCCCGGCCTAACCGGCCTTCCTTCTTGCCACGGCACATCGTCGCGAGCCCGGCGCTGAGGCCGCGGACCCTCTAGTTTGGAGCTCCGCGATGTCTCCGCCTCGATCGCCCGATCGCTGCCGTCCCGAAGGACACTTCTACGGCGCGCATTGGTTTCCACCGGTTGCTGACGCCTCCCCCGACTTCGTAGCGGCAAATCGCGAGCCCCCAGGTGCCCACGCGAACGCGTCCAGACCTGGCTTGCTACGGACCATCGGCCAACTCGCTCTTTCGGCGTCTCCTGCGCGGTCGGCGCGAATCCGACTTCAACACTAATCGAGCAACGGGCAGAGGAGATGCACCACCTAACACACGAGGATCAGACCATGAACAAACCAGGCGGAAGCAAAAACTACGGCTACGGCCGGAAGCTTGAATACGCAGTGCACAACGCGCTGCTCGACAAATTCGGTGACGGTCGCTTTTCGACCCGTCACACCTATGAGAGTCGCATCCAGCAGTTCTTGAACTTCATGCGGCGGGAGACGGTCAGGGACTTGCGGCGGGTCACCCGCGATGTCATCACCGGCTACACGGAGAACCTGCAAGCCGAGATCGGCGCAGAGTCCCTCACGGCAACCACCGCGGTACATCGTTTGAGTGCCGTCAACGTGCTCATGAGTCACGTGCGCCAGGACAACGCGCTGCTGGTGAGCCCGTCCAAGACCATCGCCCGACGCCGTCACGTGCGGGAGTCAGCCCCCATCGGATTGTGCGTCACGGACTTTAACGACCTGTTCGTCGATCTCAACCGTCCCTACGAGCGAGAGATGACTATTACGCTCGCTCTATGCCGATTCGCTGGGATGCGCTTTCGCGAAGCGTCGCTGACGCCGCTTGCGGATACCCTTTCCGAGCTTCTGGAGAACGCTGCATGCAACGTGGTCCACGGGACCAAAGGCGGTAGACGCGTCCATCGTCCGGTGCCTGCGTCCCCCGCTCTGCTTCACACTCTCGAGTACGCCGTCGCGACGATCGACCGCACCAACATCATCCCGCCCGCGTTCAACTACGCACGCTGGCAGAGCTTCGCGTACCGCAACATGCCTGCGTACGCCGGCGCACTGAACATCTCGCAGGGGTTCCACGACCTCAGAGCCGCATACGCGTGTGAGCGCTACCTGGCGCTCACAGGACACGATGCTCCCGTGGTGGCGGGCGAACGGCTAGCGCCAAAGGCCGCTGATCGGGAGGCGCGCGACATGCTGTCTGTTGAGCTCGGGCATAGTCGCCGGCAGATCGCCTCGAGCTACGTGGGGACCTCGAGGTGAAGCCCGCGAATCATCGTCAGGCAGTAGCAGCCGCAGTGATGCTGATGCGGGAGCACGTTCGCAGCCTGGCGCCGCCGACGCGAAGACGAGAGCTCGGGAGGGTCAAGCAGTTCGCCTTGGCCATCTGGATGCGTTGGAAAGTGGGCGTACGGGGGATCCGGTGCAAGCACGTGCGTTGGTACCTGGAGGTCTCCCTTTCAAGGGAGCAGCCGCCAACCCGGTACGCTCACTGGATAGCCGTCCGACGTGTCGTTCGCACCCTGGGCCATACCGACTGGGAACCTCGCTTGCGAGGCACATGGCGCTCTCGGCATGAGTCGTCTTCGGAGTCGAACCGTTGGTAGAGTTCGCCAATCACGTTCACGTACCAATACACTCTCAGACGTAAGGCCAATTGGCTAGATAGGCCTCCGATGATGGGGCAATCGCGGATCCGATACAGTGAAGACCCGGTAGAGAGCCTACGCGTCCACCGGCCGCCTTGCTAAATTGACACTGGGTACGTGGACGCTAGAAGCACTGCCCCCAACCGATACCACACACCTGTTGCAAGACCCTCGGGGAGAGCGCGTACATGGAATTCTTGAAGTTGCTGTTGGATTGGACGGCGGATGTATCATGGCCGCTCGTAGTGCTTGCTGTAGCGCTCACTTACCGCCCATCTCTGGAGGCATTGTTCGACCGGCTTGGAGCGGTCGTGGAGCGCGCCGGGAAAGAACCATTCGACCTGCAGCTTGGCGAGGCGCTCAAGATCTCCTTTAAGGACGCAATAGCGCAGGCCCAACCGCAGACAGTCGAAGAGGCAGTTGAGGTGGCCGAGCGAGAAGCTGGTATCGCACTATCGGTATTCGATACCCTAGCTCGAGTACCACTTAAACAACACCATCGAGACCTTCTCCTCAAGATCGCGCGCGGTGGAGACGAAGGAGTTGTCTGGCACTACAAGGGGAAGCAGCGCCCGCCTCCCGGCAATACCATGGGCTACTTGCTCAATAGTGGACTCGTCCACCGTGACGGTGACCGGTACTTTGCTCACTCGGTCGTTCGGGATTTCATACTCGAGACTCATGAGCGCGGCTAGTACAGCTAGCCTCATCACATACGGATCATCAGTTGTTCGTCCTGCTCGGCGCGGCGAATATCCCCGATCAGATCTTCTAGTCTACGAAAGTCAACGACCCAGCAACTCCCGACACCGGAGCTATACTCCTTCACGAAACCAGCGGCGATCGGATACTCAATATGGATATCACGATGCACTGCCCGCACGAGCGCACAAGCAACAGTTTGCATCTTGCTGCCAGTCGGTGAGAGGACAATCCTGTGCTCCGCAGATAAGGCCCAATACAAGTCAAGCAACATCCTGACAGAAGCCTGGTAATCACGGGTGCATGCAACGCGTTCTGGCAGCCCACCAACGAGTCGATTCGTCTCTGGCCACTCCCCAATGACATGTTCGTGCAACCAGGCGGTCGCGCGCTCTCGCCAACGCAGCTCTGGCGGGCGTCCGTTGATGAGAAATACCTTTCCGGGATTCACGCGATTAATCACGGCTTGAGTGAATACCTCGTTGAAGGACAAAAACGAGATCAGTGCCGTTGGTTCTCCCTGCATGGACACGCTTGAAAGCTCTGACACTCGAATGACGTCCTGTAGGGCAGTGAACATTAGGTTGCTCGGTCGGTGTATGTCCTCTTCGTACTTCTCGTACTCTCCCATGGAAGGGCCGTACTCCGCAGCCTCAGCGTAGAATATACGAACCGTTAGCTGAAGACTCCGGCAGCTCTCGATCACCAACATAATCAATAGGCGCGACATGGCTGAAATATCGATCAAAACTCGGGGCGCTTTGAGGGCGCTGAGCTGAGCCTTGAGTCGATCAGAGAAGTCATCCGGCCTAAACCGATGATAGTCCAACACATCCGCGTCATCGGTACGGCCGCCAAGATCTGTCCACGCGCGACGCAGATGACTCAGGCGATTTTCTCTGTTAGCGGGAAGGTACCTAAGTATCACCACCGGAGCCTGCGGATGAAGAACAGCACACTTACTGAGCGCCGTCGCCCGATCCTCAAAGCCAGCCGCGCATATCACTACCTCTTCTGGCCCAACTACCACCTTGTCTACCGGAGCGAGATCTGGAAGTGGGATTGCCATCATGACTATCGTTCATCCCCTTGATCCAAATCAGTCGAATCCAGGTCATCATAGCTTGGGTCTATTATGTGATCTCCGAACAGACTGTCTTGTTTCGGGTCACTATCTCGTAGCTTCCGTGCAAGATTCGCCTGGAACTCGTCTGGGCACAGCAGTAGGCGCCGGAACTCTCGGCATGATAGCTGAACCGAATCTCTGCTTGATAGCGGCATTGTGCAACGGGGCAGTAACAATCGTCGAAGAAAGAGCCTAGGAACTAGTGTTCCTCGGATGCTCTTTCCGCGAGAGTCACGAAGGAACACGCCGTAACGCACAAGATCGTCCAAGATGACACTTGCCAGCCCATCAACTCGAAACGAGTCAACAATCTCGATACGGTACGCCATCCTGGGTACTAGTCTGCTCTTGCTCGCCGGATCCCGATACATCGGCCCCCTTAACAAGCTCAAGCTAGCCTCCTTGAAGGCTTCAACAATTGCCCGCAAGTGGTGCCCGTACGAGTCATTCACCAGCCCTTTGAAGGAAATTCCCTCCTTCCGCAGCTCTACTGTCTCCTGTAGCAAACTGGATTCAGTACACGCCCGCGAGTCGGACGGCTCATGACGAGTTATCGCATCAAGCAGTTGGCTCCCCTTCGCCTTGAACGTAGCATCCTGCAGCTCCGTATCGACCGGAAAAGGGCTGCCAGACCGAGTCTTCTCGATCGCTGCGTCGACGATACTGTGCATGACTTGGATCATCGATCTGGTGTCGCCAGACCAGAGGTCGCAAAACGTGGCTTTACCGCAGTAGTACACTGCCGACTGCGCGTTGCCGCGAGCGTACTTGGTCTCTCCGCTTCTACTTGAATCCGCCCCAATGTCTACCTTCCCCGCCCGCAGTCGGCGAGCGTGCTCTACTTTTCCATGAGGTGTCTCTCCAAGAAGCTCGCTCAACCCCGAGAACTTGTTCGGTACACGTTTGTCGTGTCGAAGCCGAGACGCGAACAACTGACTCAGGAACCCAACCCTTTGCTCCTTAGTCATCAAAAATGACTCGGCTGACATATCGAGTATGTAGTAGTCGTTGTTATCTTCAAGAGTCTTACGAGTGGTGTCGGTGTACACTATCGTAGTTGTCGCTTCCGTAGCGATCTTTGACACGTAGGCAGACGAACGACGGAAAACAACTCGGTTCAGCACCAGCTGAGCTTCCTTACAGACGCGGGGGAGCGTGTAATCATCAACAAAGAGCAAAACACTCCGGGCTGACATCCAACCCAAGTTCGGCTGCATCACCCCTTCAATAAAGCGCTCAAACCAAACATGGCTCGAAAGATGAGCATATCCTGGAAATCGTGTATCCGCTTCTCGAGCCAGGAACATCCACTTCAATTCCTCTATCCGTGAGCGAAAGTAGTTTACGGTTGATTCTCCTGCCAAGAGGGGTCGGCTAGGTGAACCGAGCAGACTCTCGAGCTCGTCAACAAATGGCTCTGGCGCCTTGGTGCCGTGCGCAAGATGTACTGTTAGGACTTCCGACAATAGAGATAAGTTGAAGAAACAAGTGACTGCTGCCCGTTCGGCTGGATCAGCTTCATTGACGTTTGGGAACGCGTCTGCAATGTCGTTGGCGTTCACATAGAACCCGACGATGTCCTCTGTACCTCGAATATCCGCGGCTCCGCACTTCACCCGCGCACGCTCACTGAGCCTACGGAAGACCATTGTCTTTCCGCAGCCACGGGCGCCAGTCACGACCGTAGGCAGGTCCGCTGCCAGAAGGCGGGACGCCCCTGGGAGAGTCGGAACAAACAGCTGCTTCCAACGCTCCCAGTTCTCCCCCAGCATCTCGCTGGCACTCCAGTGACCTACTGTAAAGCCAGTCCAGTCAGCACTAGCCTTGGGATCTAATTGGCTACGGCCATCCCTTGACCCTCCTCCATCGATTTCCTCAAACGTGCTTTGACGGGAACTATCAGCGTGTAGTCGACTAACGTGCTCCCAAATCTCAACCGGAGTCGCGCGTTGTTCGGCAGTAAGCGATCGAGCATCGACGTGGTTCCCATCTCAGCAGATCGCTGAACGGCTTATCAGGGGCTAGCGGGGCTGGGCCGGGAGTAGCGCCTCGATCTGCTCCACGGTGGTCGCCGCCGGCAGCTCGGTAAGGATGCGCT
>JBCCWS010000064.1 GCA_039193195.1 Pseudomonadota bacterium | reverse complement strand
GAACGCCTGCGCGGCACCACCGAACTCCGCCGCCAGCACCGTCGTCATCGCCGCCGTCAGCGTCGTCTTTCCATGGTCAACGTGACCAATAGTTCCCACGTTCACGTGCGGCTTTGTACGTTCAAACTTCTCTTTCGACACCTGCCAAACTCCCTTGCGGAATAGAGTCCGATGACTATTCTTAAGTGGCCACCGCTAGGCGGCGGCCGTGATAAACATGGAGCCCACGCCCGGATTTGAACCGGGGACCTCTTCCTTACCAAGGAAGTGCTCTACCCCTGAGCTACGTGGGCACTGACCGTGGCCGATCGCGCCTGCTTTGGCACCCAGCGCGCAGCGGGGCGGTGTTGGAGCGGGTGATGGGAATCGAACCCACATCATCAGCTTGGAAGGCTGAGGTTCTACCATTGAACTACACCCGCCAGGCTGCATCGCACCAAAACACCAGAGAAATCAAGGCTCCCCAGCCAGCCGGCGAAACCACCGCGGCGGCTCGAGATGGTGGAGGGGGTAGGATTCGAACCTACGTAGGCATAGCCAGCAGATTTACAGTCTGCCCTCGTTGACCGCTTGAGTACCCCTCCGGATCACGGAGCCGGGCATTTTCCAGCGCGATCTTGCGGAAGTCAACAACCCCGTCCCACGCAAGTGGTACTGCTCCTGCACCGGCGGGGGGTGGGCACTGAGAGGGATGGCAGACCCACGAAAGTGACGCCAAGACGCAAGCGTTTGACACACCGCAGCTTACAACCAATAAAATACGCCGGGGCCGAGATCGGCCTCATGTCCTTTGCGAAAAATATAGGGGATTCGAAAACATGCGCATTCAGCTGACGGGTGCCGCGCGCGCCCTCGCCGTTGTTGCTGCCGCTGCCACCCTGACCGGCTGTACTGCTCTAGAGGAAAAGGTGGATCGGGCTCTGCAGCTGGCAGAACAGGCTTCTTCCGACGCCAGCAGTGCTCTGTCGACTGCTAACTCGGCCGCTTCCGCGGCAAGCAGCGCCCAGAGCACGGCGGATCAGGCCCTGAGCGCCGCCAACGCGGCCCAACGCGCGGCCGACCGTGCTAACGCCTGCTGCAACGCCAATACCGACAAGATCGACCGCATGTTCGAGGAAGTGACGCGCAAGTAGGACTTCCTGGCCACCGAAGTCGCGCAGGCTACACGCCTGCGCGCTCTTCGGAGGCTTCATGGGCGGCCTCTACCGAGACTTCCTCAGTCGGCGGCGCCGCCGCTTCCAGGTCAGGGCCCTCGAACTCCACCGCGAGCGCCTCCGGCACCCCAAGACCGCGGTTGTAAACGGCCTCCATCGACCCCCAGTCCACCTGTTTCAGCCGCTCGTCTGTATTCGAGACGAACACTTCCACCAGAGCGGTCAGGCCCCGATCGATTGTCTCTGCATCCTCCTCGAGCGGAGGATGCACCTCCAGGTACAACTCGTCGGCCACCCATCCCATTTTGAAGGGCTGGTTCACGATCCGCACCGCTGTCCCGACGCCGACCAAGCCGTACAGCTCGGCGATGTCGGCGGGAAACATCCGGACGCACCCGTGGGTCACACGCATCCCAACACCGGCAGGGCGATTGGTCCCGTGAATGAGGTAGCCCGGTATTCCGAGACGCAGCGCGTGCCTCCCGAGAGGATTGTCGGGCCCGGGAGGAACCACCCTGGGTAATGGGCGACCATCGGCCGCATGCTCATCGCGAATCGACTGCGGCGGATACCAGGAGGGATTTCGTTGCTTTGCCGTGACCCTTGTACGGCCGTAGGGCGTGGACCAGTCTTGCCGCCCGACGCTCACAGGGAAGGTCATCACCTGCTGCCGCGCACCCTCGGCAGCTGGCGGGAAATAGTAAAGGCGCATCTCGGGTACGTTCAGCACTATCCCTGTGCGCGGCGCATCGGGCAAGACGAACTGGGACGGTACCAGCACTTGCGCACCCTCCCCAGGCAACCAGGGATCGACACCTGGATTCGCCAACACAAGCTCGCGGTAACCAACATCGTAGGTGCGCGCGATACTGACGAAGGTATCCTCGTGGGCAGCGATATGCTCGATAGGGGAACCGATTACACCATCGCCTTCGTTCGCCAATTCGAACACCGCCGCGTAGGCGAGCGGCGGCAAGCAAAAGACTAAGCAGATTAGTCCCCAGAGGAGTCCGAGTGGCACTAACGAATCCCGTAAGCTGGCTGACTGGCTATGCATCGCGTCTCAAGTTTCCAAAACTGCTGGCGGTAACTGCCGCCTTGTTCATCATCGACGTGCTCATTCCCGACGTAGTTCCCTTCGCTGACGAATTGCTACTCGGGCTGATCACGGCGGTGCTGGCCTCACTAAGGGACCGAGCGCAGAACAAAGATGCCGAGCAAGATGAATCGCCCTCCCCGTAGCCGCTAAGGATCTGTCGATGCCAGAGGGCCGCCACCGAGCTCGCCTACCAGAGCCCCGAGCAACGCACCACACTCGTGGTCGAGTTTGACGATCGCGTCGTCGTCGGCCCGGGTGCGGCCCTGGGTGAGGACCAGCACGGGCTTGTTCGCAGCGAGGGCTTCGCGAACGAAGCGATATCCGGACAATACCATCAGCGATGACCCCACCACGAGGAGCCCGCCCGCATTCGCCAGACGCTCGCGAGCCGTCTCCAACCGTTCGGCGGGCACGTTTTCCCCGAAGAACACCACATCAGGCTTGAGCACCCCGCCGCAGCGGCTGCAGTCGAGGTAGCGGAATCGATCGACGGCGCCCTGGCTCACGTCACGATCTCCGTCGGGACGCTCGGCGGCGCCGGCGCCGCTCAGAGCATCCTCATCGGACCAAGTCGCGTTCAGGGCCTCTAGCTTACGTTGCAACGAAGCCCGATGCGTTTCGAAGCCGCAATCGAGGCATCGCACGCGGTCAAGCCGCCCGTGCAGGTCGACTACGCGCTCAGCACCAGCCCGAGAATGAAGACGATCGACGTTTTGCGTGACCAAGGGAGCTACTCGCCCCTCGGTGGCGAGCCAGGCGAGGGCGCGGTGGGCGAGGGTCGGACGAGCGATGTGGAAACGGGGCCAGCCCATGAAGCTGCGAGCCCAGTATCGCTGACGCGCCTTCGGCGACGCCCGGAACTGAGCGAACTGGATGGGCTGGGGATGGGCCCAATCCCCGAGCCGATTGCGATAGGCAGATATTCCCGCCTTGGTGCTGCACCCAGCTCCCGTCAGCACCATAGGTGGTGAAGCGCTCTCGAGAAACTGTCTGAGTACTGGAAGGGCGGCTTCTTCGGGTGGCGATGCGTGCATTCCGGGCAGGGTAACTGGTCAACAGCACAAGTCCACGCCTGTTAGCGGGCGTCGGGAATCTGAAATGCTGGTTTTTTGTTCGCGAACTGTGTGCTGGTTCGTTCGCTAGGCGTAAGGCCCGCGTACCGTTACATCGTGATGCGGCCCGCACGCCGAAGCGCGTTTAGTCTGTCTCGCCCATTCCCCCTGCCGGCGGCGAGCCCCCTCAGCGTGAACAGCTCCCCACGTGACTCGTCGACCGGCAACCTCCAAAAAAAAAAAGCGGCAGCCGAACGGCTGCCGCTTTTCCTCGTGGACGCCTCGCGCACGGCAACCCCGTATCCCCCCCGGTCGCTGGCGCGAGTGTGTCTCTCCGGGCTGCGCTGGAGCGCTACCCAACGAGATGACGCGACCAACGGTACGAAGTGCGTCTCGTCGTTGCAAGCCAATTAAGTAATTCTTGCGCTGGTGGCAGCGAACCTCAGTTTTGTGCACCGCTCCAGGAGTAGCTCAACTTCAGCGATCCTCAAGAAGGTGGGCAGCCTGCCGATACCCCTATTGATTAATCACCCTTCGAACACCGGGGACAACATGCAGCTGGAGCAGCAGAGCATCGACGGCCAAATCGTCGTCACCCTAAAGGAAACCCGCCTGGACGCGGCGATCGCCGATCAATTCAAATCCGAGATGATGGAGCTGGTGCAGTCCGGGCAGCGCCAGCTGGTGCTCGACCTGGCTGCCGTCGACTTTATCGACAGTAGTGGCCTAGGCGCCGTCGTCTCCATCCTCAAGAGCGTCGGCAAGGATGGCTCCCTGAAGCTTTGCCGCCTTCAGGACAGCGTAATGTCGATATTCAAGTTGACGCGAATGACACAGGTGTTTTCCATCCACACCTCTACCGAAGCTGCGCTGGCAGCGTAGATCACAGCATCGTCGTTCCGCATGCGCAGCGTAGCTTTTACCATCCCAAGCGATTTCTCCCACGTCGCGCTGGTCACCCGTTGCGTGATCACCCTCGCCAGCCACATCACGGGAGAGGAAAGCGGTGCCTTTGAGACAGCTGTCGGCGAGGCGCTAAACAACGTCATCGAGCATAGCTACGGCGCTGGAAGCGACGAACCAATCCACGTGGAATTGGCCTTTGACGGAGACACGCTCGAGCTAGCCATCGAGGACGGCGGTGACGGTATGGACCCCAAGCTCTTCGACGAGGTCCCGGACGGTTTCCCCGAGCGCCCCCCTGATGATCCCGCGCAGCTACCGGAGGGCGGCTTCGGCCTGACGCTGATCAAGATGGCCTGCGACGAGCTCGCCTACGATCGCCAACCAGGCTGCAACCGGCTGACCATGGTTCGCCATCGCCGCCTTTACCAAACCAGCACCGCCGAAGCCTGATTCCCTGGGCGCGCTGGCGCAGCGCCGCATCGGGTGTTACCGTCAACTCAAACTGACAGTAGCTCTGGTGAGGTGTGTCAATGGGCGCGGACGGTGCGTACGGTAACCCCCCTTCGAGGCCGCATGCGGTCGTCATCGGGTCTGGCTTTGGTGGCCTCGCCGCTGCAGTGCGTCTTGGCGCCCGAGGTATGCGAGTAACGGTATTGGAGCGGCTGGATAGCCCCGGTGGCCGAGCACGCGTGTTCCGCCAGGATGGCTTCTCCTTCGACGCTGGCCCGACCATCATCACCGCACCATATCTGCTCGAGGAGCTGTGGTCGCTCTGCGGAAGGAAACTAAGCGATGACCTGACCCTACGCTCGCTCGATCCGTTCTACCGCATACGCTTTGATGACGGCAGCAGCTTCCTGTACAGCGCTGACCTCGATCTTCTGCGCCGGGAGGTGGCCAAGTTCGAGCCCGCTGACGTGCCCGCTCTCGATGCGTTTCTGGCGGAGAGCGAGCGCATCTTCGACGTTGCCTTCACGGAACTCGTGGATCAGCCATTCAACAAGTTCAGTACGATGGTCCGCGCCGTGCCAGACATGCTGCGCCTAGGCGGGTTCCGCAGTGTTTATGGCAAGGTGGCGCAGTTCTTTCGCAACGAGAAGCTACGCACGGTCTTCAGCTTCCACCCGCTGCTTATCGGCGGTAACCCGTTTTCCACCACCGCCTACTTCTGCCTGATTTCGCACCTGGAGCGGGCGCATGGCGTCCATTACGCGGTCGGGGGAACGAACCAACTGGTCAGCGGTCTCGTAGGCCTTATCGAAGGCCACGGCAACACGGTGCGCTGCGAGGCTGAAGTGTCGCGGATCACGGTCGACGATGGCCGCGCGACGGGCGTCACGCTGGCATCAGGAGAGAAGATCACAGCTGATATCGTGGTCTCCAACGCGGACGCCGCCTACACCTACGACAATTTGTTGGGCCGAGAACCAAGGCGGCGCTGGTCGCGCCGGCGACTGGCGAGTGCCGCCTACTCAATGGGGTTGTTCGTCTGGTACTTCGGCACCGATCGTACCTACGAGGAGGTCGATCACCACACGATCGTCTTGGGCCCTCGCTACCGCGAGTTGCTCCAGGACATATTTCAGCGCAAGCACCTGGCCGAGGACTTCAGCCTCTATCTGCATCGCCCGACGGCCAGCGATCCCAGCTTAGCGCCGCCGGGCTGCGATGCGTTCTACGTGCTATCGCCGGTACCACACCTCGGCAGCGGCACGGACTGGGCGGAGCAGGGCGAGCAGTACCGCCAGGCGATCGCCCAGCGCCTCGAAAGCACCCTGTTGCCGGATCTGACCTCTCATCTGGTCAGCTCCAAGGTGATGACACCGCAGCAGTTCAACGATGACCTGCTCTCACGCAACGGTGCCGCGTTCTCTCTGCAACCTCAGCTCTTTCAGAGCGCTTGGTTCCGACCCCACAATATGTCGGAGGAGATCAGCGGTCTCTACCTGGTAGGGGCAGGCACCCACCCTGGCGCAGGGGTACCCGGCGTCATAGCGTCGGCCAAGGTGCTCGAGAAGGTTCTTGACGCAGCACCACCACCCGCGCTCGCCGCCCGCCCAGGGATGTTTGGCCACCGCGCGACGAGCACGTCGACCGCTTGAGCGATCATCCACTCCGCGAGCGCTGCGCTTCAGTGGCCGCGAACACGCGAGCCGGGCGCTTGGGGCGCCGCCCCTCTCGCAAGCGTGATCGCGGCCTGACCTTTGCGCTGACTTTGGCGATCGGCGAGCAGACGGGCTGCTGCTATACGGCCCGATAGGGTGGCCATCGGTACGCCGGCACCCGGGTGGGCGGACCCACCTGCCAGGTACAAGCCCGGCACGTCCATGCGCGCGCTAGGCCGCTCAAAGATCGCAAAGGGTCCGTGATTCGCACGCCCATACAGAGCACCACCATTGCCGGGGAAGCACTCGGCGAAGTCGCTCGGTGTAGTGCGCTGCCCCGTTGAGAAGCTGTCCGCAGACAGGGTCAATCCGCACGCTTCCAGCATCCCGATCGTGCGCTCCTGCAAAGCCTCCAGGCTGGGTTCGCCTGCGCCGCCCCGAGGCCAACCACGATCACCGTCGGCAGGCGCGTTGATCAACAACAACATCGGTTCACTGCCCTGCGGCTGCGGGCCGTTGATCTTCGCGGAGCGGCCCTGAGCGCACAAGTATACGGTCGGCGCCGCAGACACCGTGCGCGCCTCGAACACCTGCTTAAACTCTGCTGGATAGTCGCGGCTAAAGAAAACATTATGATGCTGCAGAGGGAACCCATCGGGCTTCGCGGCCAAGCACCAGGTCACGGCGGAGAGCGAGCGCTGAGCTCGAGGGGTGGGCGCCGCCGCGCTCATAACTCCGTCCCCAAGTAGACCACCCGCAAGCGCAGCACTGTCGCCATTGAAGATGACCGCATCAGCGTCTAGCGTCTCACCTCCTTCCAAGCGCACGCCCCGTACCGCACCTCCCGACACGACGATCTGATCGACGTGCGCACCAAAGCGAAACTGCGCACCGCGCCGCTCCGCCAGCCCTTGCATTTGCCTCGCTAGCTCACGCATGCCGCCCTTCACCAGCCACACACCCGATTGCTCGACATGAGCGATGAGCATGAGCGTAGCAGGTGCCTTTAGCGGAGAGGCGCCCACGTAGGTCGAGTAGCGGGCGAACAGTTGGCGTAAGCGGGGATCGCGGAAATGCTCACCCAAGGCATTCCATAGGGACACCATAGGTTGGGTGCGAGCGAGAGCGGGCACCCCCGTGAGGCCCACCCGTGAGACCAGATCCAAGGTCGAGCGTGGGCGCTCGGACCGAATAAAGGGACGCTCGAGCGTGGCGTAGACCTGTGCGCTGCGCTCAACGAAACGGCGGTACGCGAGCGCCTCCTTTGCGCCAGCGAACTCATCGATGGCCGCAATGGAGGCTTCGCTGTCGGCGAAAAGGTCTAGGCGCCCACCTTCGGCCCACGCATGGCGCGCCAACACTTCGGCCGACTCGAGGGTAACAGCATCGTCGAAGGACTCTCCGGAGTCGGCGAAGAGACCGTCGAACACCCAATGCATTGTGAACACTGTAGGCCCCGCATCCACCTCAAAGTCGCCCGCACGCAGGGCGCGCATCTTGCCTCCAGATGCCTGAGCGCGCTCGAGAACGGTCACCTCCAGACCTGCGTTAGCAAGATCACAGGCCGCTGCCAGGCCCCCGACACCTGCGCCGACGACGATTGCTCGCCCCTTTCCGCTCACGTGGCCAGGGGTACGTCAGAGGAAGACGACCGACGGACCGGCGGTTGCTGGCGCTGCGCGCGTCCGCGGCGATGCGAGAGGATCACGCGCCGCTGATGGTAGAGGATGAGGCCTAGCCCAATGACGAGCGGTATGGACCAGAACAGTGGATTGAGAGCCAGTTCCGGCATGAGGCGCACCGCACCAAAGGCGAAGAAGGCGGTGTACACGGAGATACCGGCACCCACCAGCGCCTTTATGTGTTCGAGCAACCAATCGATGGCGCTGGGAGTGGGCTTGAAAAGAAACCAGAGGTTCGTCGCGACGGTCGCAAAGCCGATGGTGGAGATACCCAGCATCAGCGGTTGGCGCAGCAACCAACCTTGCCAAACACAATTCACCGCAGCCACCAACAGCACTGCCTGCAAGGTCAGATTGATAAACCCGCGATTGGCCTCGTGCTGTTTGCGATTGCGGATACAAAGCCACCCGTACCACGCCAGGTTGATGGTCAGAATCGCCAGATAGAGCATCATCCAGCCAAAGATGCCCCGAATCAGCTCCGCCGATTCATGCACGTGAGGGTGGGTGGTGATGGGGTCGAGGATCGTGCAGGTGCTCATGCAAATGGCGAAGGTGCCGGTGATCAGCATGCTGAGCGTGAACACCCGACCGGTCTGACGGTGGGCGGCAGCACCCTTGCGGGTAAAGATCGGGCCCCAAAATCCAATCAACCCGACCGAGCCGGTCAGGATGTGGGCGACGACAAAGTAGTGAAACGGCACTACAAATGGATCAAACCACACCATTTCTCTGCGTCCTGTCTGACTAGCAGGGAGCGTCAACCTAACTAGACACTCTTACCGTCAGAAGTCTGCTACGCTTGGCCGTCGTACGCAAATCCAGTCGCATTGCGACGCTCATCTGCACTGAATTCGCCGCCTCTTGTACGTTCCACCCCGCCCTCGCCCCCTGCCCGCCCTCGCCGCCCTGGTGCGCACGGCCCTGCGCGGAGAGGGCGATCTGCTGAGCCTACTGCCCGATAAGGCCTACCAGTTCGACGTTGGCTACCTCGGCTACTCGCGGCGCTCGATTCTGCTGGTGAACCGCCCGGAACTGGTGAAGGGCGTAATGACGGACCCTGCGGATATCTACCCGAAGAACGACCTGATGGTCGGCGCCCTAGAGCCCCTTGTCGGCGACTCGATCTTCGTCTCCAGCGGTGACCGCTGGCGCTGCCAACGTGCGATGGTAGACCCAGCCTTTTCGCATATCCGCATCACTCGCGCCTTCGCATCTATGACCGCAGCCGTCGATGACTACGAGGAGCGCCTGGCTCAGCAAGCCGCATCAGGCGAACCCATCTCCCTCGACCTGGCGATGAGCCACCTTACGGCCGACATAATCTGCCGCACGGTGTTTACTACCTCGCTCGAGTCGAACATCGCACGTGAGGTGTTCGATGCCTTCACAGTCTTCGAGCGAAGCGTCGCCCACGTGGAGCTTAAGGCACTCATCTTCGACCCCCCGTTTCGCACATACGAGCAATCACCCACAGTGCTCGAGGCTTGCGAGAAGATTCGGCGACATTTGGGTCACCTGGTCGACAGCCATCTCGATGAGCCGCAGGAGAAGTTCAACGACATCGCGTCCGCCTGCGTGGCTGCTCGCGCGCCGGACGGAGGCCCGGGGCTCTCGCGCAAGGAGCTCATCGACCAGCTGGGGGTGTTCTTTTTGGCCGGACACGAGACCACAGCGAGTGTGCTGACCTGGGTGTTCTTCATCCTATCCATGCAACCACGAGTGGTGACTCGCATGCGCGAGGAGGTCGCGCGGGTCGTGGGCGACGGCGAAGTCGCCTTCGATCAGGTGAGGCAACTACCCTTCATTCGAGCCGTGTTCCGCGAAACCTTGCGCCTCTATCCACCGATCACGTTCATACCACGCGTGGCGGCAGAGCCGACGCAGATCGGCCGCTTCCGTCTGCGCAAGGGCGCCATGATCATGATAGCCCCGTGGACGATGCACCGGCACCAGCGCATGTGGAAACACCCGGAAGCATTTGATCCAGATCGCTTTATGCCCGAGCGAGAGCACGAGATCCCAAGCGGGGCATACCTGCCGTTTGGCACAGGACCGCGAGTCTGTGTAGGGGCCGGCTTCGCCGCCACGGAGAGCACGCTTATCCTCGCACGCCTCGTTCGCCGCTTCGATTTTCACACCATCGATGCAGAGCGCGTGAGGCCTGCGGCGCGTCTGACGACTCGCCCGACGGAGCAGGTTTATTGCACCCTAAGCGATCGCCTCACTTAGGCTCTTAGCCACCTACTCACCCCAGGCGATATCGAAGGTGGCTGCCTCGCCAAACGTCCAGCCTTTTAACACCGTTCGCCATAGGATGCTCGTGCTTGCGAAGGGCTGCAGAAGCAGTGGCCACGGATCGTCTGCCTGCCAAGTGACGTCGCGCACACCAAACAGAAGTTTTAGCCTACCGGGAAAACGATGCCCGCGCAGGAACGAAGACTGAACTTCGGTAAGCGACGGATAGAACTGCTGTAAACGCGCCTCAGGCCGCAAACCACTTGACTCGAGCGGCGCGACACCCAGTATCACATCGGCCAGCCCTTGCGGCGTAAGGAAGTGAACGCCACTGGTAGCGCGCGGGTTGCACTCCATGGGCAGGGGCTGACCCGCCTGGTCAAGCCGAAAGTCGAAGGACAGAAAGCCGTCGTGCATTGTGGCCTGCGCGAACGCTCGCACCCACTCATCTAGTCCATCGGGTGCCTGCGATACTCGTTCGAAGCTCACGGCGACTGTCCCCGACATGATCAGTCCACGGTAGGTGACGTTCGCGACAAGCTCGCCCCTGCGTACCACTCCGAAGGTGCTCAGCTCTTCGCCCGGCAGGTACTCCTGGTAGATCCGTGGCGCTGCGTCTGGTGCTTGCGTGAGCGGCTCCGCACCCTGAGGGTGGTCGACAAGCCCTTTGCCGGCCGACGAGTAACGGGGCTTCGAAATACACCGGGTAGCGGCTAGCAACGCCTTTGCCTGAGAGTAGTCGACCGCCTCGCAGGTACGGGGCACTGGTAGCCCTGCAGCCGCCGCAACTCGAATGAACTCGAGCTTGTCGTGTAGCGCAAGCAGCGACGGCTGAGGCGGACAGAAAAGGCGCGTCGTGGAGGGCAGCATCGCGTGCAGAGCGCCGACATGCATCGTCTCATCGGAGACAGGAACGATCAGCTGCACCCGCTCGCGTTCGACGAGCGCTAGCAGCGCCTCGTGGTAAGCCTGCTCGTCGTCGTTCGGAGCGGGCACTTGCACGCAGCGGGCGACGCTGCGCGACAGCCGTGTCAAGTGCCAGGCAAACGGCTCTGCGACTATCACTTCGCATCCAGCCGCAGCGAGAGCACGAGCGATGTCGAGCGCCTTCGGCAAACGCCCGAGCGTTAGGAGGACTCTCACGGACTGATCGCCCAACGGGCGCCAGCTAACTCGTCATCCCGCCGTCGATGACAATGGTCTGTCCCGTCACGTATGCGCCTGCCTCGGAGGCTAGGAAAACGCATACTCCGCCAATCTCATCGGGGGTACCTGTGCGCTTTAGCATCGTCGCTTTGACGTAGCGTTCGTTCATTCGCGGATCTTCCCACAAGGCTCGCGAAAACTCCGTGGGCACAAGCCCCGGAGCGATTGCGTTGGCGGTAATACCGGAGGGCCCAAATTCACGAGCCAGACTGCGGGCCAGCTGGATCACGGCGGCCTTTGATACGGAGTACGCCCCGAGAGCGGGCTGACCAACCAGGGCCGTATTCGACGCGTTGAGGATGATCCGCCCCCATCCCGATTCCCTCATCTTCGGCACCACGAGCTTCGCCAACTTGAGATTAGCATTGACGTTGACATCGAAGATCTTTTGGACGGCATCGTCTGGAACATCCAACAAAGATCCGAAGTGTGGATTGGCCCCTGCGTTGCCTACGGCGATATCGATCTGACCGAGGTGTTCCTCGGTCTGCGCCACGAGACGCTCAAGCTCGCCGGGATGTGCAACACTGCAAGGCAGTCCTACAACTGCGCTATCACCCGCGATCTCTGCGATCTCCGCTGCAGTGGCTGCACAGCTACTGGCGTCCCGAGAGGAAACAGCCACGCGAGCGCCCGCCAGCGCGAGCTGTCGAGCGATCGACTTCCCAATACCTCGGGTGGAGCCGGTCACCAGGGCGGTGCGGCCAGAAAGATCGAAGATACCGGTCATCGCGTCCTCCTTTCGTCGATCGACCTGCGCGGCAACGGTCAAAGCCGCGATGCTAGGAATCTCGATTGTAGCGCGGCACGATCCCAAGGCTTGAACGGGGATCCGACGGAAGCCGGGAGTCAGGGCGCGACTGCACTCACCCGACTAGGCTGGCAGCAGTCTGCTGCTCGTAGGTGCAGTCCACATCGGCGCTGGCAAGGTTACGATGGTCGACCCCGGGTCGCACGCAAACTACTAGGCTTTACTAAGTTCCGTGAGACGTGTCGCTTAACGTACTGCTGTGATCACATCGATCGAATGCACCGGCGCTCTCATGCCGCGTGGATTGAGTCCACGCATTCCCTCAATCAGCTCTGCAAGGGCGGCCTGGCGGCTCTGCGGTGCAGGGTGGGTGCTCAGGAACTCTGGCGGGCGTTGCCCACCGCCGATGCTCCCCATCTTTTGCCACAGAGACAAGACCGCGTCCGGATCGTAGCCAGCCCGAATCGCAAGCTCTGTGCCGATCTGGTCAGCCTCGGATTCGGCGGTCCGGCTGTTCGGTAGATCCAACGCCAGCTGCGCGGCCAGGGCAGCGCCGCTTAGCTGCTGCTGGTTTGCGCCAACTACAGCACCCCCAACCTGAAGCGCCAGATCGGCCGCCATCGCGCGCGACATCTGCTCGGCCGTATGGTTCGCGATCGCATGCGAGACCTCGTGCCCCATGATGTGCGCAAGCTCATCATCAGTCAGCTTGAGCTGCTCGAGAAGTCCCGTATACACAGCCATTCGACCACCCGCCATGCACCACGCGTTTACCGTTTTCGGATCCTCGATCACGGCCACGCTCCATGCCCAATCGGCGGTGCTGGGGAACTGTTCTATCGCCACGTGAACCACCCGGCCGGTCACCTCACGCACACGTGCGGCCACGGCCCTATCTCGCGAGAGTTGGTTGTTCTGAGCGAACCCGCCAACCGTGGCGACGTAAGCCTGCTGGGATGCCGAAATGGCAGCTTGCGGCGACACCAACATGAACTGCGCTCGACCGGTAGGACTCGTCGTACACGCGACCGCCAGGAGGGCTAGCAAGGGCGCCATCCAAAGGGCGCTGCTCCGACTCATCAACCGCACGCGCATCAGCAAGACCTCCATGTACAATCGCCATGCATGATAGCGCTGAACGAAGGCCGGGGGTCGACCGGCTAGCGTTTGTTCACAACGAAGGCACGCATGAGCACTGCGAAGCAGCTCATGCAGACCGTGCCTTAGCTAGGATGCTCTCGTACAACGACGAGGTCTGGGCCGCAACGCGCTCCCAGGTGAAGCTCCGATTCACCAGCTGCTGACCGGCACGCCCCATCGCCACCAGGCGCTCAGGCGCCGAGAGCATCTCCCGCAGCGCCGTCGCGAGTGCGCCCGAGTCGGCATCAACGATGCGCCCCGCACCCGCCTCCTCAACCGCAGGGAAATGGCAACCGGGACTAATGAGTACGGGGGTGGCGCTCGCGAGAGACTCGAGTATGGCCATGGAGAACCCCTCGGCGTCAGAGGGCAGCGCAAAGAGGTCGGCCCTAGCAAGCAGGCTCGCTTTCGTGGCCCCCGTCACCATGCCAGCGAAGCGCACCTGACCGCGTCCGATCTCCCTCTGCGCGGAGCGAGATAGGGAGTCGACCATGTTCCACTCGTCGGGACCGGCAACTACCAGCTTAGCGTTGGGGAACTCGTCAGCAATGCCCCGGAACGAATCGACCAGTTTGTCGATCCCCTTGATGGGATGCAGTCGACTCATAAAGAGCACGACCAAATCACCCTTGCTGATCCCGAAGCGCGCGTTGATGGCCTCGTCGTAAGGCGACTGAAACCGCTCAGCGTAAACTGCGTTCGGGATAACGACGGCCGGGTTGTTGACCCCTAGGCTGCGGTAGCTGTCCACCTCCGCGCCAGTCAGCGCGACTAGCGTATCGGCAGACCTTATGATGCGCTTCTCGATCAGGCCAATGTACATGCGCTTCTTCCAGGACCGAAAGGTCAGCCGAGCGGGATCGAAGACACCACGCTGATGGTAGACGAGCGGCTTACCAGCGCTGTTAGCTTCCATCGCCGTCACATAAGTGGGATAGACAAAGGGCAGGTGGGTATGGACGATGTCCATTTGTGGCAGCACGCGCCGCAGTGCTTTTCTCATCGCCGGCGCGTAAAGGAACCCTGAGGTCTTGGTCAAATATGGGATCCCGGGCACAGCCTTCGCGCGCATGCGCTTGAAGTACCAAACCTCCACCTCATCGACCATAGTCGGACAGTCTGTTTCGACGTCGAGGTCTTCATCTAGGTTGGCATTGGTCGTGAAGACCGTTACGGAGTGACCCGCTCGTTTAAGCTCCTCGGCGAGCGCCGACACGGACTCGATCGGCCCGCCCAACTTGTAGGCGGGTTTGTAACCCGGTACAGCGAATAGAATGCGCATCTTTGCTAGGTCGCTCTCAAAGTTCGTGTCCTGCGCATCACGTCGTGCTGCAGGATGGTCATCGTGCGAGGGGGCATCCTCGCCTCCCCCGCCCCCGCGCAAAATCCCCTTAGACTTGCTGTAGCTCGGGCGCTCCAGCCTTAAGGCGAATGGCCATCACGACCAGCGGCGTGTAGGCAATCGTCGCACCAATCACACCGTCGAGCCGTTCCAAGCTGACCAGAATTGCGATCGGCCACAACCACAACAACGTCACTACCCCCCAGCCCACAGACACGGGAACATGCGAGCCCATCCGCCGGGCTAGGTACTGGTAGGCGTGGCTGCGGTGCGCCTGATCGAACGGATAACCCCGGAGTACGCGCCGGATCAACGTCGTGGTGGCGTCGACTACAAAGGCTCCTAGTAGGATGCCCCAGCTCCACAGCAACGCTGCATTGTCCCAAGCGGTGATGACAGCCAACGCCCCGAAACTAAACCCCAAAAAACCGCTTCCCGCGTCGCCCATAAAGATTCGCGCCCGCGGGAAGTTCCAGATCAGGAATCCACAGGTAGATGCAGTCAGCGTGAGCAGAAACAAGTGCAGACCGGACGAGTCCTGCGCCAGGTTGGTCAATACGGCACCGCCTAGACCCACCAGCACCGCCTCGATACCTGCGATACCGTCGATGCCATCCATGAAGTTAAACAGGTTCAGCAGCCAGACGATCCCAAATATGGCGAGGATTGGCCCAAGCCAAGCCAGCTCTAGTGCGTAGCCGAACACCGGCAGCGCCGGCAGGCCTCCAATCAGTATGAGCGCACCGCCCGCCGCGACGAAGTGCACACCCAGGCGCAACTTCGCTGGAATGTCCCGGTGGTCATCGAGCGCGCCGACCAGCGCTACGATCGCCCCGCCGAGGATGATGGCGGCAGACCAACGCATCGGCACCGCCGAGGTGGCACCGAGAATGAGCCAACTGACTAGTGTTACCATGACAAGCGCTAAGCCCCCGCCGCGGGGTGTGGGCACTGTGTGCGAACTCCGCTCGTTGGGGATATCGACGAGCGATCGCGCACGCGCGTAGGATCGAACAGCCCAGGTCCCGATCGCGCTCATCACGAAACACCCCACAATGAGGCTCACATCTAACGTACTCAGCTGCGCGCCCCCTTGAAGTGGTTGGAAGTCTCTACGATCCCCGTTGGCAGGCTCACGGGGGGCGACCAACCGAGAAGCCGACGCGTAGGTTCGATGTCAACCTGGAGTGACCCTAGTAGTCGATCGACCTCATCGGACCGACCCAGCAGCCGGGCCGCGGATCGCAGAACCGACTTTGGAACCGGTAGGATCCTCGCCGGCCGAGCCATCGCCCCGGCGAGGATCCGGACAAGTCCTGGCGTGCTCACGTCCTCACCGTCCGAGACGAGGAGAACCTGACCGACAGCTTCCCTCGCGGTGATGCACGCCGACACCAGGCTCGCAAGGTTGCGAACGAAGACCATGCTGCGTCGATTGTCGATCGATCCGAGCGGCAGCGGAATCCCCCGATCCACCCAGGTCATGAGGCGAAGAAAGTTAGCTCGTACACCCGGGCCGTACACGAGCGGCGGGCGAATGATCACCACCTCGAGCCCCGTACGGCTCGCAATTTCGAACAGGGCCCTCTCCGCCTCGATTTTCGACAGTGCGTAGGCGCCCTGGGGTGCCGGCCGATCAGCGGAGCGAAAGATCGGTGGTTCCTGCGCTCCACCAGTTGACTCCCCGTTTACCTTGATGGAACTAACAAAGACAAAGCGCCGGACACCGACCCGCGCCGCCTGCTCAGCCAAGCGCCGCGTTCCCGCCACGTTGACCTCGCGGTAGAGCGCGAGGGCGTCGGTCACTTCTTGTAACATGTGCACGCGCGCAGCGCAGTGCACGACGCTGTCACACCCGGACAGCAGCGCAGACCAGTCAGCCGCGGAACCCAGGTCTGGTGCAACCAAGCCTGGCGTACCGCCACGGCGCACGAGCGGCCGAACCGAAACATCTTGTTCGGTAAGATGATCGACGACCGCGCCCCCCACAAAGCCGTTCGCCCCCGTCACTGCAACGATACTCATGCGATCTGCACCGGGGGCTCCGCGCCCGTTATGGTCAGGCGCCAGGGTCGATACCGAGCGCAGTAGGTACCTTTAGCGTGCATAGCGAACCTACCGCGTAAGCAGTTCCCAGGTCTTGATCGGGAAACGCAGCCAGAGGCGAATCGGACCGGTCCGTATACCATGAGCACGACAAGCACGGAGCATCTCGTCCGTGATTATCTTCTTAGACGACCAGCCGCGAGTACTTAGCCCCCCAGCGACCATACGAATCAACACGCCCTCAACGTAGCAGGAGCGGACCTCGTGCACCGAGAAGGCTCTCGCCACCCAGTCGAAGTCGCCGGCGATAGCGTAGCTGATATCGTAAGCACCCACGCGCTCATAGGTACCTCGGCGGACGAACATCGTCGGGTGGGCGGGCATGAAACCCGACGCGATCCGCGCGGCGTTGAAGCTAGCTGAACTGTAGTGGCGGACAACCTTAGACGAATCTGATTCGCGGAAGAACACAACATCAGAGTATGCGACGTGGGCATCCGATTCCTTCAGGGCGGACATCATGCGCGATGCTGCATCGGATGAAGCGTAGACGTCTCCCGCATGCAGGAACGCTACAACATCGCCCGAAGAGCGCTCAATGCCTTTATTAAGCGCATCGTAAATGCCTTGATCCGGCTCCGAAGTCCAGCTGCTGACGCGATCTCCGGCGGCACGAATGACGTCGACTGAGGAATCGGACGAGGAACCATCGACGATGACGTACTCTATGTTCTCGTAGTCCTGCTCTGCGACCGAATCAATCGTGCGTTTCAGGTGCGACGCGGCATTGTAGGTAGCCGTGACGATCGACAACTTCATGCGAGCAGCTTGCCCACGGCGGCCCGAGGAGCTGCTGTCCGCATCGTCAACGAACGCATTCCAGATAGAGCGAATCGCGCTTGCGCACATCCCCGGCCCCATCGAGGTCCAAATTGATGCGTGCCCAGTGTTCGAAGCGACTAGATGCCGGAGTCTCAACGCTGACGTTGCGAAAACCGAGGCCCGTCAGTAGGTCGCTCAGGTTGCGGCGGTCGTACATCCACTGATGAGTTTCGCCCCGCTTGCGCGCATCCCCTAGGGCGAACGCGTACAGACGTTTTTTCCAGGGCCCGAGATCCCGGGTGCCCGCGGGCTGGCGCCTAACGCATTGCTCTAGAATCTCTGCGACATGATGATCGTGCGCCCGCGGCTCGGAAGCAGCCTGCTCCTCCAGGCTGGCGAGGTACCGCCGCACGAGCAGCTCTAGATCAGGCACTACGATCCGCTGCAAGCCACCGGGCTTGAGCACGCGTTGGATTTCGCGCAGAAATCCAGGCGCGACATCCCGATCAAGGTGCTCCAGCACGTGCGAATGGTAGACGAAATCGATGGATTCATCCGCGAAGGGAATTCCACGCCTGAGATCGTGAGCCATCAGGTTCCCCTGCATGGACTCATAGCGGCGTAGCCGCTCGCCGCTCAGGATACGCCGCGCGACAAGGTTTCCGAACGCATTGGTCCGAGCCCGTATGAAGGGCGAAAAATCAACGTTGACGATCATAGGGTCGGCGCCGGTATGAAATCCGCACCCCAGATTGAGCACCGTTTGTTGCTGGCTCGTCACTTACTTCCTCCAGCGACTTGCTACTTAGCCGGCTTGCGCAGTTGCGGATGTAAGCTCCCCGTGGGGCACCCGAGCAAGCCACGCCCCAAACCACTAAGCTGAACGTTCAGACCAGATCCGGAACGATCCGCCGGTACGCGACAGTTGACTGGGGTAGGTAGTGGTATCCAGCATTTGCGACGCCCGTATCTTGAAGAAACTAGCAATCGCCAGCCCCTCCGGCGAGAGTCGATCTTCGGCGCTAGTAGGCCAGGAGCGCCTGACGCTGGGCGAATGCTACGCCTCGCGGGAATTCAAGTCGAGCACCTTCACGTCCGCTGCTAACTGCAAGGAGCGACGTCCAAAGGCTGGGTTCGGCGCCAGCGTATCCTGCTGCCGGGACCCACAATAGCTGCCCGGGCGCGACGGGCATCTGAGCGAAGCCTTGGCCAACGTCATACGGGTTCACCCAACCTGGCGTAAGCCCGAACTGTGCATCCAAATGCTAGGCCACAAAGGTGCTCGATCGAGAGGATCACGGCAGCTAGAATGCGACGCTTCGAGCGAGCAGCCTACTTGCCCCCCCCGGTTGCGGGCTCCCCCGGTCCGGCACGCGCGACAAAGGACGGTCGCCCTATCCAGGCCTGCTACTGGCTCCATATTAGAAGTCTCACGCAGGTTTGGAAGCGAAGATGAATGGGCAACGCCCGCAAGACACTGAAACCACCTCCCAGATTGTGTCGGGCAAGGCCCTGCCAGAGGTTGAGTAGAATGCGCGTACTGGTAGATCTGCGGACAACACAGGGAAGACATGTCTCCGCCGACGGCGGCAGCGAGTATGCAAGAAGCGTGGTCCGACGCATCGCTGAACTGGACCGCCGCGATCGCTTTGTCGCTCTCGTTGAGCACGGTCTCGGCGACAGTGACGTCGCCAGCGAAGCCCGCACCAGGGGGATTGAGGTCGTCGTGGCTCGCAGTGACGCTGAGATCGTACGCTACAGCGCGGAGCTGGAACTCACGGCAGCATACTGCCCACTGCCGTATGGCTTGCAAGCGAAACCGGGCAAGCTGCCCACAATTGTGACGATCCACGGGTTGCGGCCAATCGAGCTACCAACCGACAGTCAAGAATGGCGTTATACGAACCTGATACGCCTGCCTATCGTGTTCGCTAAAGGCGCACTCCGCAACCACTACGTACGGCGACGAATGCAGGAGTTTCGCGCGCTTATCAACCTGACAGATCTAATAGTCGCCCCAAGTGAACACACGAAGGCTGCACTTTGCGCGTTGTTTCCAGGCGCAGTCGATAAGCTCACTCCGGTTCTTTACTCGCCGCGAACTGCAGTCACTCAAAGCGAGACTCCAGATGCACAACTCCTCGCCGAGATAGACCTGGAGGACTCGGCCTACGTGTTGCTCGTCTCTGGCGGCAGGTACGAGAAGAACATCCTAAGAGCCCTCAGCGCGATTCGAATGCTCCGCAACGAGGGCAGTTGGCCCGGGCTTCGAGTAGTCATTACCGGCGGCGTCCCCAGATTCACTCCACCAGCGCTGCTGGAGGGGGTGAGCGTCCTCCCGTACGTCAATAGGCAGTGTCTGGGTGCACTCTATTGCTTTGCACGCGCGCTCATCTACCCCACTCTGAACGAAGGATTTGGATACCCACCGGTAGAGGCAATGCGCTTCGGCACGCCGGTAGCGGCCGCAGGCGTATGCTCCTTGCCTGAGATCTACGGCGACGCTATAAGCTACTTCGATCCTCGAAACGAGCACGATATTGCAGCCAAGATTTGGCGAGTACTACACCATCCGCCCTCGCAACAGGTGACACGCAAGAAGGCAGACGCGATCTTGTCTCGACAAGATGCCGACCTAGACAAGCTAATTAATTTGCTGTGTGACGACCGGCTCTTCGACTGAGGCGAACCGCGCCTGCGGCGAGGGCGACCTCAGTTCGCGACGTGACCGGATGGTGACCGGCTATGGCATCGCACCCGGAGCCTCACGATTCATAACCTAGACGACGGTTGCAGTCGCCAGCGTAGCGCTCAAATATGTCGAGCGCCTCATCGGTGAAGTAGTTCTCCCAGTCACCCACTATACCCTTCCTCATAAATGCGCCCTTGTCCTCGACGCCGGGAGCACGGCCAGTGACTCGTTGGAATGAGAAGGAATCTACCACCTCCTGCACGTGTTTCTCGGGCAGTTCATGGCCAATGGAGCACAAGAGCTTCGCTAAGGTCGGCGCCGTCTCACGATTCAGATCTTCGTACCGCACGTAATGGGCGCTTGGGTGGTCCGCCCATCTTCTTACGAAGTCAGCCCAGGTGAATCGGGGATAGACGGGCCGCGTGAAACTGTACTCGATGAAACGCGCCATGTTGGCGCTGACATTCTCCGGATCATCGAACTTATACGCGGTCCTAATCATCTTGTTGAGACGGCGTGACCGATCATCTGGCCTAAGCAGGCAGTGATGGTACCAGGAGACCATTACATCACGGCCATCGCGCCATACGATGATTGGTGCGCGCAGAGAGACTGGGTGTAAGTAGTGCCCTTGAATTATCGTGCGCTCGAACAGAGGGTTGTCTGGCTCCCAAACAGACAGCTGCGTTGCGGCACTGAGCATACGCCGAAGCCAGGTTCCCCCGGACTTCGGAAATTCATTAATTATGATGTTGTCGACGAATCGAGAAACCACATAGGTGAAGAAGGCGCGGTAGACGGCGTCCGGTCGGCGGTTCAAAGAGTGGAGGTTCATATTCGAGTTCTCGGACTGCCCTGTGTCGTCGGGTCCAGCGCAAGCCAGCAAGCAGGTTGGGGGAGCGAGATAGAGCCCGCGGAGGATAACACTGCAACGCGTGGGTGGCGCAACACCCTGCGCCATGCTAGCTTGCTCGGCTGCTCACGAAAACAGAGGCACTGCGGAAACGCCGGATCGTCGAATGCAGCAGAGCATCATCATCGCAGGAGAGACCTACAGCCCAAACATCGGCGACGGTGTGATCGCCGAGTGTTTGAGGTACCTGTTCAAGCAGACGGTCCCAGGCCTACGCGTGCACTTGCTAGACATCTCGGGCCGTGACGGGTGGCCGGAGGCGGCTGCTTTCACGCCGACTCAGAATCGCCGTCGCGTCAAGCTGCCCAGCGTTCGACAACTAATCGGCAGCCGTGCGGTCAACGTCACCCGATGGACACTGCTACACGGCAGGCAAGCCCGAGCACGATGGCCAAGCCAGCTACAAGACGCCGCGGCCCTGGTCATCGGCGGCGGGCTGTTGATCATGGACAACAACCTGGGGTTCCCGCTCAAGCTGAGCACTCTCGTGAAGGTAGCGGGGAACCAGAACGTACCAATTCACTTCGCCGCTTGCGGGGTTGGTGACAACCGACGCTGGAGTACGCGCGGGCAGCACCTTCTGCATCAAGCCCTGAGTTCAGCACAGACGGTAACGCTTCGCGACACAATATCCCAGCAGAAGCTCGCGGAGCTCGCACCGGACGTTATCGCCAGACTCACCATGGACCCTGCGGTCTTCGCAAGAGACGTGTTCGGGCTTCCCAAGGGGAAGATCGCTTCCCCGGTGGTCGGACTGGGTGTGATGCACGTAGAGAAGGTCAATGCATACAACGCGAAGAAGCCCGAGCTTTCACCGCGGGAGATGTGCGATTTCTGGCTCGAACTCGCAACCCTTCTACTGCAGCAAGGCATCCAGCCGAAGCTGTTCTGCAACGGCAGCGAGCAAGACTGGCAGTTCGCGCACTACGTCGCCCGGCAGGCACAACAGCAGTGCGGCCTTGAGCTTCCCGTGGCACCGCGCCCCACTCGCCCAGCGCAGCTCGCTCATACGATCGCAAGCATGCGCGGCGTTGTGGTGTTCCGACTCCACGCCAGCATTATTGCGACGGCCTACGGCATCCCGAGCGTAGGGCTTGCCTGGGACGCCAAGGTGCCGGCCTTTTACGCCGAGACGAACCGGGATGATCTGTGTTTCTCTCCCCACGAATGCACGCCGGGAGGGGTGGCTGCAGCGCTGCACCATGCGATGGCCGAGGGGATCGAACCGGACGCCCTCGCTGAATGGAAGGCCCGCGCTCGCTCTAGTGTGACCGTACCACTGCGAGCCACGGGCATCGAACCGCGCGATTGAGCCTGCTGCGCGCCCGCAGCATTGCTAGAGTACCCACATAGGCGTAGCCAGACCCCTTCGGCTGGATGAGAACTGCAGGCTGGGGCCCAGGCGCAATACATGATGCATGGGAGCGCGAACCCACCAAGGCGCAACCGAAACGCGAGGATAAGTGCAGATGTGTCATTCCTCCGCAGCAAGTCGACGGCAGCACAGTACGCTCGGCAGCAGCACCGCCCCGCCCTGGCTCAAACTGGCTCTCGCGCTCCTGGCGAGCGGCTGCACCCTTGGCGAGCCTACGAGTGAGGTTGACGACGTCGTTCGAAGTAGCGGCCACGCCGAAGGCGTCGCCGCCGAAAGCCCTCCTCATCCGAAGGCGAAAACGCAAAGCCCCTTGGAGTTCGGCGATATCGGCGTCTACGGTTCGCACTGGGTCGACTATCTCGCACACGAACGCACGGATTTCGACTTCATCATGTATCAGGCACGCATCCACGCACAGGCGCCTGAAGACTTGGCTGGTGATCTCTCATTACTTGCAACTGCCGGCGTCAGGCTCGTCGTCGTGGCGATGTTCTTCGAGTCCAAGTCACAGCGTGCTGCGCGAGATGACGCGCCTCCCCTAAAGTCCCTGGATCACTACGAGGCAGCATTCGCAGGCATGCTGAACGCGACAGCATCACTGGAGATTGAGATCGTCACGATCGACGAAGAGAACCGCGCTGCCAATGCGCCGTTTCTCAGCGACCTGTACGATCGGGTGAAACGGCATTACCCTGCGCAAGACCTCTACCAGTGGTACTCACCCACCCGGAAACCTAGTTTGGCAATCCCTGGGAAGACCCGGCCGGCGATGCCTGCCGATGGGTGGGTAATTGACAACTACGGGGTCCACGGCAACGACTTCTTCGAGTACATCGCGGAGATGGACAAGCTAGATAAGCCGCTTCTCGCCGTTGTTTGGGCGAGTCCGCAGTGGCAGGTTGGCGACCGAAGCCGCAGACGCAATACACGCTGGTGGGACAGTCAGGGTTGGAAGGTGTTCCACTCCAAGCTCGCTACGTACCAGCACTTCGAGGTGCCGGTCGCCTTCTTCATGTTCGCTCCGCTGGACCCCGACAACCCAGGCTACATTCCGCTCTATCAAAGCTCGGACGAATGCAGCCAGAACTTCCTTGAAGCCTTTCGCACGCGCACTATCCCTCGCCTGCGGTCGAGCAACGAGATACCGACGCAAGTGCCAGAAAACCGACCCGCCTGGATCCCCGGGCACTGCGGGTAGGGCAGACGCGGCGCGTGTCAACGAAGTTGTCCGGTTTTTCAGTTAGCCTAGCTTACGCGGCTTTGTCCTCCGCGTGTTCCTTCGGAGGGTTTAGCCATACCTCCTCGATCGGGTGCCAGTTCCGCGTCGCGCCGCTCCATCGCTCTGGG